>JAFNAJ010000451.1 GCA_017860085.1 Acidobacteriota bacterium
AATCTCGAGCTCGCGGTAGGCGCGGACGACGGTGTTGGGATTGATGGAGAGGTCGACGGCGAGTTGACGAACGGTGGGCAACTGGTCGCCGCCTTGCAGCGTGCCGGCCGCGATGGCCCCGAGGACCTGGTCGATGATCTGCCGGTAGGCCGGAACACCTGTCGCAAGGTCCAGCATCGGGGTGAACGGCATCTGAGGCCTCGGGTCTCGTGCCATACTCATATAATAATGTATGAGTATACTAATACATTGTCAAGCCCCTCGTGCCAGAATGTTCTAAACTACTGAGAATAATGCAGATATGTGCCATCTAGTTGATCCGAGCGCGAGGTATGATGGAACATCCGCCGTGACGAGGAATCCTGCCTGATGCAATCGACACCGAAAGCGCTCCGTCTCCACGTCGGCATCTTCGGCCGGAGGAACGTGGGCAAGTCGTCCCTCCTGAACGCGATCACCCGACAACAGGTGTCGATCGTCTCGGCCGTCGCGGGCACCACGACGGACCCCGTCGAGAAGCCGATGGAGCTGCTGCCGCTCGGGCCCGTGCTGTTCGTCGACACGGCGGGCGTGGACGACGAGGGTGCGCTCGGGGAACTGCGGATGCAGCGCACCCGCGCCATCCTCGACCGCGTCGACCTGGGCGTCGTGGTGACCGAGGCCGGAACCTGGGGCCCCTTCGAGGACGGTCTCCTCGCCGAGCTCAAGCGGCGCCACGTCCCCGTCGTCATCGCCGTGAACAAGGTCGATGATCGGCCGCTTGCCGACGGGGAGCGGACGCGCCTGCTGCACGCGGGGAACGCCCTGGTGGCGCTCTCCGCGTTGACCGGAGAAGGCGTCGCCGAGGTGCGCGAGGCGCTGTTGAGGCTTGCTCCGGCGGATCATTTCGATAGCCGGCGGATCATCTCCGATCTCGTGCCGCCCGGGGCCGTCGCGGTCCTGGTGATTCCCATCGACAAGGAGGCGCCGAAGGGCCGCATCATACTTCCGCAGGTGATGGCGATCCGCGATCTCCTCGATGGTGAGAGCCTGGCGTTTGTCGTTCAGGACCGCGGGCTGCGGCAGGCGCTGGACGGGCTCAAAGCGCCGCCGGCGCTCGTGGTGACCGACTCACAGGCGTTCGAGGGCGTCGCCGCCGCCGTGCCGCCGGGCGTGCCAATGACGTCGTTCTCGATCCTGATGGCGCGCTTCCAGGGCGATCTCGCCGAGCAGATCAGGGGCACGCTGGCGATTGATCGCCTCACGGGCGGCGACCGCGTTCTCATCGCGGAGACGTGCACGCACCATCCCATCGGCGACGACATCGGACGCGTGAAGATCCCGAAGTGGCTCGGTGAGTACACCGGGGCGAACCTCGAGTTCGCGCACGTCCAGGGCCGCGATTTTCCAGCCGACCTCTCGCCCTACCGCCTCGTCGTCCACTGCGGCAACTGCACGGGCAACCGCCGCGAGATGCTGTCACGGATTCACCGCTGCCGGGAGGCGGGCGTGCCCATCACCAACTACGGCCTGACCATCGCGTACTCGCTCGGGATCCTCGAGCGGGCGCTCGCGCCGTTCCCGTCGGCTCTCGAGGTCTATCGTGCCGCCCGCGCTTGATCATCTTGACCGGGATGGCATTCGTGCCTGGCTGACGGAAGACGACAGCGCCGCGCTCGACGCGCTGTGGCGGCGGGCCGACCGGGTCAGGCGCGCGCACGTCGGCAACGAGGTGCACCTGCGCGGCCTCGTCGAGGTGACGAACTACTGCGTGCGCGAGTGCGCATATTGCGGCATCGCGGCGTGCGCGGGGCCGTTGCCCCGCTACCGCATGACGCACGACGAGATTCTCGAGTGCGCCAGGCAGGGCAGGGACTTCGGCTTCGGCACGCTCGTTCTCCAGGGAGGCGAGGACCCTGGCGTGACCCGCGCATTCATGGCAGACGTCGTGCGCGCGATCAAGCAGGAGACAGGCGCGGCCATCACGCTTTCGCTGGGCGAGCGGAGCGACGAGGATCTGCGCGCGTGGCGCGAGGCAGGCGCCGACCGCTATCTGCTGCGATTCGAGACGACTGATCTGGCGCTCTATCGCCGGATTCACCCGAGCCTGGCGGGGACCGTCTCCGACCGTTTCGGGCGGCTGCTTCGAATGCGGGAGATGGGCTACGAGATCGGCACGGGCGTAATGATCGGCATTCCCGGCCAGACGTGGGACACCCTCGCCGATGACATCTGGGCGTTCCGCGGCTACGACATTGACATGATCGGGATCGGGCCCTACCTGCCGAGCCCCCGGACTCCGCTGGCTGGTGCGCTGGGCCAGGAGCTGGCTGCGGCACCGGGTGAGCAGGTGGCGAACGACGAACTTACCACGCTGAAGACCATGGCGCTGACGCGCATAGTGTGCCCCGACACCAACATTCCCAGCACGACGGCGCTCTCGATTCTCGACCCGTCCGCCGGGCGCGCGAACGGCCTGTGCCGGGGCGCCAACGTCATCATGCCGAACCTCACGCCGCCGGAGTATCGCGTGCTGTACGAGATCTACCCCGGGAAGGCCGCCGTGCACGAAACCGCGCAGGCGCTGGCCGACGGCGCCGTGTCGCTGATCACTACCCTCGGCCGCACGGTGGGAAGCGGACCGGGCGGCCGCCGATCGTGAGGACCGCCCGTGAGCCGGTGGCCCCGCACGCCGTTCAGGTGTCCAGGTTGGTCAGCCCCGCCGCGTGCGCCCACGCCAGCGCCTGGCCCCACTCCTCCTGCGTGATCCGCCGCGAGAGCTCGGGATACTCGCGCGCGCGGTGCTCGGGCCGGTACTGCGCCATGATGTTGACGTACGTGTCCGTCGTCAGCTCGCGCGCCACCCACCTGACGAACCTGTCGGTGCCGGCAATGTTC
>JAFNAJ010000452.1 GCA_017860085.1 Acidobacteriota bacterium
TCCGCCGTCGAGACGAAGTCGTAGGGCGTCGCCAGGTCGAGCCTGGCCTTGCCAGTCTTCCATCGCTCCGGCAACTCGAATGGTTCCTTGTGCTGCTGGGCCTCGGCCCGGTCGTAGAGCCCGCCAAACGTCGTCGCGAACGGGACCTGCTGGCCCTCTGCCTCGTACCCCTTCACGACCCCGTAGGCGAGACGCAGCGTGAAGGTTGCGTCGGGCGGGACGCTCTTGCCCAGAACCGCGAAGCGCACGTTTGCGAGTTCCGCGTACGCCTGGCGCTCTGGCTCCTCGACCTCGGTCTCGTAGCGCTTGCGGAGGTCGCGGGCCGGACCGTCCATCTCGCGAGCGAAGACGATCATCGGGTCCGCACTCTCCTCGACCGCCTTCACCCCACCATCGACCAGCCGCTTGCGTTCCGCGGGGTCGAACAGCTTCGTCGCGAGCAATTCGTCGGCTTTCCTTGCCGGCGATTGACCGCCGTAGGCTTGCTTCACCAGCGGGTGTTCGCCACCGAGTTGCTCGGCCAGGAACGTGAGTTCGGTCAGGAGCTTCGTCCGCTCCAGGTCGGCGTAGATCGGGGCCGGGGAGAAAAGCTCAAACTTGAGAGATTCGAGGTTCGAGTCACGGTACTCGCGGAGTCGCTCGCCGTTGGGCTTGCCGACCTCCGCGGTCAACCGCACGATGTCTCGGGCGATCGTGAAAAGCACGGAGGGAAACGCGGTCGCGTTCTCGACCAGGTTGTACGGCTTCTCAAACTCGGCGTAGACCTTCTGGACCGCGGCGATCCTTCGAACGGCGGTGTCATGGGCCTTCGTCAGCGGTTCGCTTGCGGGCGTGTCTGCGACGGACGCCATCAGGGCGGCCTCGAGCCGGGCCTTCTCATTCAGGACCTCCGGGTTCAATAAGCCCTGGTACTGCCCCGCGAGCGCCTTGCGGCGGTTGGCGTATTCGTGCAGGTCGGCCATGGCCCGCCGCTTGTTCTCCGGCCCGCGTTCGCCGTACTGGATCAGCGCCGCTTCCATTGCCCGGACGCGGGCCAGGTTGAACGGCAGCGTCGCGTCGCGGCGGTGCTTCAGCTTGTCGATCGTCTCGAGACGGTTGGTCGTGCCCGGATGGCCGGTGACGAACACCAGATCCCCCTCCTTCGCCCCCTCCGGGCTGAACTTGAACCAGTGCTTCACCACGGCCGGCCTGCCGTCCTCGTAGGCACGGAAGAACGCAACGTCCAGGCCGAAGCGGGGGAACTCGAAGTTGTCGACGTCGCGGCCGAAGGCCGCAATCCTTTCCTCGGGGGCCATCACCAGCCGCACGTCCGTGTATTTCTTGTAGCGGTAGAGGTGGTAGGCGCCGCCCTTGTAGAGCGTGACCACGTCGGACCGCAGCCCGGTCTCCTCAAGCGATTCTTTCTCGACGGCACTCATGACGGCCCGTCGCGCGGCGAACGCCTCGGCCGGCTTCATGTCGGGCTTCACGGCCGCGTTGACCTTTGCGGTCACGTCCTCGATCGACATGAGGACGTTCAACTCCAGGTCCGGGCACTTCAGCTCGTCGGCCAGCGTCTTCGCGTAGAAGCCGTCGCGGAACAGGTCGCGCTCGGCGGTCGAAAGTTTCTGAAGCGCGTCGGCCGCGATGTGGTGGTTGGTGATGAGCAAGCCGTTGGCCGAGACGAACGACCCGGACCCGCCGTTGTTGAATCGGACCGACGCGAGCCGGGCGTGTTCGAGCCAGGCGTCGGTCAGGTCGAAGCCGTATTGCGCTTTGAGGCGGTCGCGAGGCGGGTCGTTGAGGAGCCACATGCCCTCATCGGAAAGCGCCGGCATGGCGAAGAGAGCCAACAGCAGGATTGCGAGCGTGCGCATGATGCATAGTCCGCGGGCGGGCGGCGGATGATACAGCGACACCTGGCAGGAATCATGGAGTGCAACGCCAGGGAATGCCGGCGGCCGTGCTCGTTACCGCTTCAGCCGGCCTCTCCTTCCTCGGTCTTCCTGGGCCCCGCGCCAAGCCTCGTCGACGGCGCAGTGGAGAGGCTGCTGGTGCCGGGATGCCGCGGTTCCGCCCTCGGCGGCAACAGCAGCGACAGCACCATCGTGGTCACCAGGATCGCCGCGGTGACCCCCAGCGACCAGCCCACCGGGATCTTGTAGACGCCCATGATCAGCATTTTCGTGCCGATGAAGGCGAGGATCAGCGCGAGGCCGTAGGACAGCAGGTGGAACTTCTCGTGCATGTTGGCCAGCAGGAAATACATCGCCCGCAGCCCGAGAATCGCGAACACGTTCGAGGTCAGCACGATGAAAGGATCGAGCGTGATCGCGAAGATCGCCGGGATGGAGTCCACGGCGAAGATCACGTCGACGATGCCGATCATCACGATCACCACGAACAGCGGCGTCGCCATCCGCACGCCGTCACGCACCGTAAAGAACTTCTCGCCGTCGAACCCTGGCGAAATGCGCATCTTCCGGTTGATCCACTTCAGCACCGGGTTGCTGCCGAGGTCCGGCTCCTGCCCGGCCGCCCACCACATCTTGATGCCGGTCAGCAGCAGGAATGCCCCGAACACGTAGAGCAGCCAGTGGAACTGCTCGAGCAGCCAGGCGCCGACCAGAATCAGGATCGCGCGCAGCACGATCGCGCCAAGGATGCCGATCATGAGGACCCGCTTCTGGTACTCGGCGGGCACCGCGAAGTACGTGAACACCATCAGGAAGACGAAGATGTTGTCGACCGCCAGCGCCTTCTCGATCAGGTAGCCGGTGACGAACTCGAGCGCCTTGGCGTTGGCAACCTCCGGCCCCGCCGCCCCCCGCAGGTACCACCACAGCCAGCCGACGAACACGAAGGAAACCAGCACCCAGACGAGCGACCAGATCGC
>JAFNAJ010000453.1 GCA_017860085.1 Acidobacteriota bacterium
TCTTCACGGCGGGGCAGGACGTCGTCCTTCACGGCCGCGTCGAGACCCGGGGGACGTCCGGGCTTCAGCTCACGAATCCGCAATACGAAATCGTGGGCCACGCCGGCGAAGGGGACACACGCGAGAGCGCGCCGGGCCTGCACACTGGTCGCATCGTGCCGGTGCACGAGCGCATCGGCACGCTCACGCCGAAGATCCAGCGCGGCCTGGTGTTCCGGGCGCTCGAGGGATTACCGCCATCCCTCGAGGATCCACTTCCCACGGTCGTTCGCGAGCGGCTCGCCCTGCCTGGGCGCGCGGAGGCGCTCCGGGCGTGTCACTTCCCCCCGGAGGGGACCGATGTCGTCGCGCTGAACCGCTTCGACACGGCCGCGCAGCGACGGCTCGTCTTCGAGGAGTTCTTCTTCTTCCAGCTCGGGCTGGCGCTGCGGAGGCTCGACGCGCTGGCCGAGCGCAAGCCGTTTGCCGTCACGGTGAACGATCGGATTCGTGCCGCGGCGCGCGCGGTCCTGCCGTTTCCGCTCACAGCCGGTCAACGTTCCGCGCTCAAGGAGGTGGTCGACGACATGCAGAAGCCGGCCCCCATGAACCGGCTGCTGCAGGGCGACGTGGGAGCGGGGAAGACCATCGTGGCGCTGCTCGCGGCCCTCGTCGCCCTCGAGAACGGGCTGCAGGTGGCGTTCATGGCGCCCACCGAGATTCTCGCGGAGCAGCACGCGACGAACATCCGCGCCTTGCTGGCCTCGGCCCGGTTCGAGGCCGACCTGCTCACGGGACGCACACCCGGGGCCGACCGCCAGCGGTTGGTCCGAGCGCTGGACCGGGGAGAACCGCGGCTGGTAGTGGGCACGCACGCCCTGATTCAGGATCCCGTCACGTTTGGACGCCTGGGGCTCGTGGTGGTGGACGAGCAGCACCGGTTTGGCGTGATGCAGCGCGCGGCACTGCAGGCGAAGGGCCTGTCGCCCGACGTCCTGGTGATGACCGCGACCCCGATTCCCAGAACGCTGGCCCTGACCGCGTACGGGGATCTCGATGTCTCGCTCATCCGCGAGCACCCGCCGGGACGAATCCCGATCGAGACCGTGGCTCGTCCGGAGTCGCGCCGGGAGGCGGTGTATGCGTTCGTGGAGCAACAGCTCTCCGCGGGCCGGCAGGCCTACGTGGTCTACCCCCTCGTGGAGGACAGCGACAAGGTCGACCTGCGAGCCGCAACGCAGATGGCCGACCACCTGGCGCAGGAGGTGTTTCCCGCCTACCGGGTTGCGCTGCTGCACGGCCGCATGCCACCCGATGCGAAGGAGCGCGTCATGACCGCCTTCGCGAAGGGGGAGTACGACGTCCTGGTGTCGACCACGGTGATTGAAGTCGGCATCGACGTGGCCAACGCCACCGTGATGGTGATTGAGCACGCCGAACGCTTTGGGTTGTCGCAGTTGCACCAGTTGCGCGGTCGGGTCGGGCGGGGGCCACACCCGTCGGCCTGCGTGCTGCTCTATCAGCCCCCGCTGTCCGACGAGGCGCGGGCCCGGTTGAAGGCACTGACGGAGACGAACGATGGTTTCGTGATTGCCGAGCGCGACCTCGAGCTGCGTGGGCCAGGGGACTTCTTCGGCACCCGACAGTGGGGGCTGCCACGACTGCGCGTTGGGGACCTCGTGCGCGATGCCGCGGTCATGCAACTCGCGCGGGACCAGGCCAGGGCATGGGCGGACGTGGCGCCCGGCGACGACGTTGCCATCGAGCGTGTGCGCCAGACGTGGCACGATCGCTACGGCTTGGTGAAGATCAGCTAGGCGGCGAGGAGCGAGTGGGACGGTGATGCGCGTCATCGCGGGTCGCTACAAGGGTCGACGCCTTCAATCGCCCTCGTGGGCTGGCCTGCGCCCGACCTCCGACCGCCTGCGCGAAACGCTGTTCAACGTGCTGAGCTCGCGCGTCGAAGGCGCCCGCGCGATCGACGCGTGCGCGGGAACGGGGGCCCTGGGAATCGAGGCACTGAGCCGAGGGGCGGCCCACGTGACGTTCGTCGAGCGCGATCGACGTGCCGTCGCGCTCGTCACACGCAACCTGGCCGCCTGCCACGTGACGCAGGGCTATACTATGATGGCCATCGCGGTCGAGCGCGTGCCGGCCGGCAGCCTCGACGGCAGCGCCGACCTCGTCCTGGTCGACCCGCCCTACGAGGCGGCCGACCTCGTGGACCTGGTTGAGCGCGTCGCGCGCTGGCTCGCGCCGGGCGGGCTGCTCGTCGTGGAGCACGGGGCTCGGCGGCAGGTGCCGGAAGCAGTCGGCGGGCTCCGCCGCGTCAGGCAGCTGCGCGCCGGCGACAGTTGCCTGAGCCTGTACGAAGTCGCCGACCAGCCGTGAGCCGCGCCATGAGCCGACCGCCCCGCATCGCCATCTACCCAGGCTCGTTCGACCCGCTGACCAACGGTCACGTCGACATCATCACGCGCGGCGCGCGCTTGTTCGACCAGATCGTGGTCGGCCTGCTCAACAATCCCGAGAAGGCGCCGCTGTTTTCAGTCGAAGAGCGCGAAGGGATCATTCGCGAGGTATTCGCGGATCTCGGTAACGTCGAGGTCGATGTGTTCCACGGCCTGCTGGTCGACTACGCTCGCCGTCGCCGGGCGAGCGTGATCGTGCGCGGCCTGCGCGCCATCTCGGATTTCGAGTACGAAATGCAGATGGCCTTGATGAACCGACGATTATCTCCCGACATCGAGACGGTCTTCATGATGCCGGCCGAGACATACACGTACGTGAGCTCGCGGCTGGTGAAAGAGATCTTCTCGCTGGGCGGCGATGTGTCGGGGCTGGTGCCTGCCGTGGTCGAGTCGAGACTGCGGCAGAAGTGCACTCCGAGGT
>JAFNAJ010000069.1 GCA_017860085.1 Acidobacteriota bacterium
GTGTTTCTGGCCGTCCGCGCGTGGAAGGAGGAGCACTGGAGCATGGCCGGCAGGGTCCACTTCTCGCTCGTGACTCTTGCGGCGGTGGTCGGCAGCGTCCTGTGGCTCGAGCTGATTCAGTTACTTTGAAGCAATCTCCCGTGGAGCCCCGAGATGTCGAGACAACGCCTCGCGACGGTACTGACGCTGGCCCTTGCGTGTGGGCTGCCGTTCATCGGCCACCTTCGGGCGAGCGGCCCGCTTCAGACGCAGGCCTCGGCGGGCTATGCGCCGGACCTGTCATCGCTCGGTCGATCCACTGACAGCGAGCTGGCCGACCTCGTGGCGAGATTTTCGGCCGACCGCCAGGCCCTGCTGCGGCGCTACGACGTGGAGCTGTCGCCCGACCACCTGCGCGCCTTGCGGCGCTTCTACGCAGACTGGCGGTCAGCCGTCGCCACGCTGCCGTTCGAGCGTCTGAGCGCCGACGCCCGCATCGACGCCATCCTGCTCGACCGTCGGCTCGGGTGGGAGCTGCAGTTACTCGATCGGCGGGAGCAATGGATCGAGGAGGCTCGGCAGCTTGTGCCTTTCTCGGCCACCATCTCCGCCTTGCACGATGCCCGCCGCCGGCTGGAGCCCGTCGACCCGGTCAAGGCCGCCGAAACGCTGACGACGGTCGCCAAGGAGATCGAACGCACGCGTCAGGTCGTTGAGGCGGGCCTCGCACCGGGCACGCCCAGGGCCGCGGGCCCTGCGCCGCTCGAGACCTCGCCTGTCACTGCGCTCCGAGCCGCAGGACAGGTTGGCGAACTGCGGACGACGCTGGCCGCCTGGAACCGTCACTTCAGCGGCTACGACCCGGAGTTCACCTGGTGGACAGCCGCACCGTTCAAGCGCGTCGACGAGGCACTGAAGGCGTATGAGGAGTTCCTCCGGAAGAAGGTCGTTGGTGTCGGAGCCGACGGGGAAGAGCGAATCGTCGGCACCCCAATCGGCCGCGATGCCCTGGTGGCCGACCTGGGATTCGAGGTCATCCCGTACACGCCAGAGGAACTGCTGGCGATCGCCGAGCGCGAGTTCGCCTGGTGTGAAACCGAGCTGCGCAAGGCGGCGCGCGACATGGGGTTTGGCGACGACTGGAAGGCGGCTCTCGAGAAGGTGAAGACCCTGCACGTCGAGCCTGGCCGACAGCCCGACCTCATCCGCGACCTGGCCCGCGAGGCCGAGGCATACGTTGAGCAACACGGGCTCATCACGGTGCCGCCGCTCGCCAAGGAGATTTGGCGGCTCGAGATGATGTCGCCCGAGCGCCAGCGCGTGAACCCCTTCTTCCTCGGGGGCGAGGTGATCACGGTGTCGTTTCCCACCGACACGATGTCGCACGAGGACAAGCTCATGAGCCTCCGCGGCAACAACGTCCACTTCGCGCGGGCGACCGTCTTCCACGAGCTCATCCCGGGCCACCACCTGCAGGGCTACATGACGGCGCGCTTCAACGCCCACCGGCGCGCGTTCTCCACGCCGTTCTGGGGTGAAGGGTGGGCGCTGTACTGGGAAATGCTGCTGTGGGACCGCGGGTTCCAGCGGTCGCCGGAAGACCGGATGGGCATGCTCTTCTGGCGAACACACCGGGCGGCACGCATCATCTTCTCGCTTCGCTTCCACATGGGGACGATGACGCCGCAGGAGTGCATCGATTTCCTCGTGGACCGCGTCGGGCACGAGCGGGCCAATGCAACCGCCGAGGTGCGGCGTTCCTTCAACGGCTCGTACCCGCCGTTGTACCAGCTGGCCTACATGATTGGCGGCCTGCAGTTCAGGGCGCTGCACCGTGAACTGGTCGGTCCGGGTCGAATGAGCGATCGCGAATTCCACGACGCCATCATCACCGGGGGCAGCATGCCCGTCGAGATGGTCCGCGCGCGCCTCACGAAGCAGGCGCTCACGCGCGATCACCGGCCGTCGTGGCGTTTCGCCGGCAACCCCACGGCAGGACCGGCCGGGCGCTGACCGTCGATCGCGCCCGCGTCGACGAACCGACGCTCCGAACAGAGGGACTGCCCCCTCTTGCCATGCATTGGTCGGCCAGGCCAGGTTCAGGCCGATTCTGCCTCGGTCTCCGCAGGACGCACCACCGCCCGGCGCTTCTCGGCCGCCGCCGACCGCAGCATCATCACCGCGGTGTAGATGACCACGACGATGACGAGCCAGCGCACCATGTAGAGCGGCAACGACGTGACCACGTAGGCGGCGATCAGCACGGCTGGGATGCCGCCCAGCGTGAGGCCTATGGCGGTCCGCAGTGCGTAGGCGCGGTGCCGAATGAAGCGCGCGCTGCCCACGGGCATCAGGAACGCGCACGACCCCATCATGATAGGGAACGCGGCCGTGGGGTTCATTCCCAGCAGGCTGATCAGGATCATGCTGGGGGCGTACATCCCGATGCCCAGCGTCATCAACGCGCCCAGGACCACGGCTGGGGGCGTACATCCCGATGCCCAGCGTCATCAACGCGCCCAGGACCACGTTGCCGGCAATGCCGATCGCGAGCCTCGGCCCGCTGAGCGCCAGTGCGTCGCCGCCGGCGGGGAAGAGCCCCATCTGCGACATGAACATGAGCCACGCGGCGGCCAGCAGCGCCGACCCCATGCCGATCTGCACCTTGCGCCGCGGCAGCTCCGAGACGACGCCCGCGCCGAGCGACGCGCCCAACACCGACGCGCCGATGAGCAGCACCAGCGTGAGCGCGTCCACCTGGACGAGCGTGATGTAGATGAAGGCCTGCGCAATCACCGGCAGCGCGTGACCCACGTTGAGCGTACCGGGAATGACGCGGTCGTCCACCATGTGCCAGAGCTTGAAGATCGAGGTCGTGGTGGCGAACGAGCCGATCCCGAGCGGGTCGAAGAAGTTCGTCACGAACCCCACGGCAGACTCGAAAGGCGACGGCACCAGGCCTTCCCGACCGGGCGTGGCCTTGGCACGGCGCTCCCGAATGTCCATCCACCACGTGACGACGAACACCAGCGTCACCGCCACGAGCGCCACGAGGATCCAGAGTTTCATGCGGGTCTCTCTTCCGGGCTTCCGCCTCCCGGCTTCAGGCCACGGGCAGAGCCTTTCAGTCGCGCAGGTCTGGACGCGCGCGCTATCCTTCCCGAGGGCCGAACGCCGAGCGCCGCATCAGCCCTTGCCAACCCTGACGACCGGTTCGCCGAGCTTCGCGTCATCGACCGTCATGCCCAGGCCCGCACCAGCCGGGACAGGGAGCCGCCCCTCGTGTCGCCGCGGTGCGTCGGGCGACACCTCGACGTCGACGTAGCTGTTGAAGTCGGTGCTCGTGAAGAGGAACTCGGGCCGCGTGCTACCGGCCAGGTGCGCGATGGCCGCGGTGGTCACATCGCCGCCCCAGCTGTCCTCGATCGTCATCACCACGCCGAGCGCCTCGCACAGATCGCGAATCTGCCTGGCCTTGGTGAGTCCTCCGACGCGCGAGATCTTGATGTTGACGGCATCCATGGCCCGCGACTGCCACGCGCGCAGGAATGGCACCACGCCGGTGATCACCTCGTCGAGCACCATCGGCAGTGTCGTGTGCTCGCGCACCACCAGGCACTCCTCGAGCGTCGGGCACGGCTGCTCGATGTACACGTCGTCGTGCGCCACGGCATTGACGAGACGAATGGCTTCGTGCGGACGCCACCCGGTGTTGGCGTCGGCCACGAGGACGTCGCCGGGCCCGAGCACGCCCTTGACCGCACGGATCCGCGCCACGTCATCGTCTGGATCGGCCCCGACCTTCAACTGGAACCGACGGTAGCCCTCGGCGTGGTAGCGCGCCACCGAATCAGCCATTTCGCGCGGCGAGGCTTGCGAGATCGCGCGATACAGGTGCACGCTTTCCGCGACGCGGCCGCCGAGGAGCGTCGCCACTGGGACGCCCGCAGCCTTGCCAGTGATGTCCCAGCACGCGATGTCGATCGGCGACTTGACGTAGTGGTGGCCGCCCAGCGCAGCGTCCATCGCGTCGTTCAGCGCGCGGAGGCACGTGGGGTCGCGGCCAATCACCGTGGGCCCCAGCTCGCGGACTCCCTCGGCAACGCCCGCCGCGTAGGCGTCCATGTAGCCGGAGCCCAGCGGGCACACCTCGCCGTAGCCGTGGATCCCCTCGTCGGTGCAGACCTTGACGATGTTGCTCAGGAACGACGTCACTGAGTGACCGCCCGACCATGCGTACTTCTTGTCCTTGAGGCCGTAGCGGACGTGGTAGACCTCGATGGCCGTGATTCTCATGATCGCTCCCGCGGGGGTGAGGTGACGGCGCGATTGTAGCTGCATTCCTCTCCCGTTTCTCGGGTAGGATGCACAGCACGGAGGAACCGGACGTGAAGAACCTGTGCTGGACGCTGATCGGGCTGGCAGGCCTCGCCTTCGGGATGGGAACTGTGCTGTCGTTCGCTGGACACAAGGAGTTGCTGCTGTGGCCGGAGGGCTACTGGCGGGGATCGATTGGCCTGTTGCTGTTCGCGATTGCGCTGCGGCTCATGAGCGAGCAGCGCGGCTGACGGCGTCGCGCATCGCCCGCACGTGCGCGGGCGTCGTGCCGCAGCAGCCGCCGACGAGCTGCACGCCGGCGTCGATGAACGCCGGCACCGCCGCGCCAAACTGCTCCGGGGTCTCGCCGTACACCAGCGCACCCTCGACCGTCTCCGGCAGCCCGGCATTGGCCTGGATCGCGAGGGGCAGCGACGAGCAGTCGTGGAAGGCCCGCGCGACGGCCACCATGGCGTCGACGCCGTTCCCGCAGTTGGATCCCACCAGATCAGCCCCCGCCTCGGCCAACCCGCGCGACGCCTGCTCGACCGAGACGCCCATCACGGTGAAGAAGCCCCGGCGGGTCGGCTCGAACGTCATCGTGGCCACGATGGGAAGCTCAGGGCCCGCCGCTCGGGCGGCCCTGACCGCAATCTGTGCCTCGACGAGGTCGGTCATCGTCTCGATGCAGAACAGGTCGACGCCTGCCTGGGCCAGCGCCTGGGCCTGCACGGCGAAGCTCTCAACAAGCTCGCCCGGATCGAGGTCTCCGTAGGGTTTCAGCAGCCGCCCACTCGGGCCAATCGAGCCCGAGACGTAGGCGCGACTGCCCACCGCACGCCGGGCGGCCTCGACGGCGGAGCGGTTGATGGCCTCCACCTGATCTTGGAGGCTGTGCAGCCGCAAACGGACGGGAGAACCCCCGAACGTGTTGGTGGTGATCACATCGGCGCCAGCGACGAGGTAAAGCCTGGCGACGTCTTCGATGACCTCGGGTCGCGACAGGTTGAAGGTTTCGGGCGGCTGTCCGGCCGCCAGGCCCCGGGCCATGAGCAACGTGCCCCAGGCCCCGTCGCCCACCAGGATGTCGCCGGCCCTTATTCGCTCAGGCAATGGACGCATGTCAGCCACCGAGTCGCCGGGCGGCGAGGCCGGCCGCCCGTCCACACGCAGGCCTGAAGGCCTGCGCTACCGAAACACGTAGACCTGCGCGACCGGAACATGCAGGCCTGCGCTACGGAAACACGTCCACGCAGGCCTGAAGGCCTGCGCTACAGGAAGGCGGAGGCCTGCGCTACCGCGCCTGTCCGGCCAGCGCGCGCACGCGCTCCACGGCATTGGCGGCATCGTAGCCGTAGCCGTCGGCACCGATCTCCCGGGCGAAACGCTCCGACACGGGCGCGCCACCGACGATGACCTTGATCTTGCCGTCGAGCCCTCGGCTCTTCACCAGGTCGACGACGTCCTTCATCACGGGCATGGTGGTGGTGAGCAGCGCCGACATGCCGATGATCGACGCGCCAGACGCGACGGCGGCTTCGACGAAGCGCTCCGGCGCGACGTCGTTGCCGAGGTCGACCACCTCGAAGCCTGCGCCCTTGAGCATGATTCCGACCAGGTTCTTGCCGATGTCGTGCAGGTCGCCCTTCACCGAGCCGATGACCACGGTGCCGGCCGTCGGCACGCCGTCGCGGGCGAGCAGCGGCTTCAGCACGTCGAGCCCGGCATACATCGCGCGGGCCGCGAGCAGCACGTCGGGCAAGAAGATCTCCCGCTTGCGAAACTGCTCGCCGACGATGTTCATGCCGGCGATCAGGCCGCGGTTGAGGATGTCGCCAGGCGGGATCGCGTCGGCGACTGCCCGGGAGACGAGGTCGTGCACGGTCTCGTCCTCGCCACGTTCGAGGTTCTGCGCGATGTCGGTCAGGATGTCCATGCCCCTCGTCTCCAGCGGTTGCGGCGCAGGTCACCCGCGCCCGAGCGAAGCGATCCGATCCTGGCACTCCCGCGTCGTGCAGCGTTCGCAGCACGGGAACTCCGGTGAGAACTGGTGAATCTCGGCGGGGCCGGCCACGATCACGCCGGACACCGATTTCAGCGGCTGCATCAGGCAGCTCTGGTTGAGCGTGATGCCAACCTCCTCGGGCCCGAGCGCCGCGAACAGCGCCCGCTGGCCACTCACGTGCCAGCCGCAGTATCCGGGGCTGTAGGCCAGCACGGACGTGTCGGCGGGCAGGTCGCCAGCGGCCTGCAAACGCTCGGTGACCGCGATCGAGGCGGCCCTGGCAAGCCCATCGGCCGCAACCGAGGCAACCGCGTCGAGCATGTGTCCCCGGGCTGGGTCCTGGCGACCGAACAGGTCGCGAATGGTGTCGGTGACGCGCGGCCCGACGGTGGCTGCAAACAGGGCCAGGACGTCCGCGCGCGGAAAGACCCGCTCGAGCGGTGTGTCTCCGTCGTTCGAACCGTCGCCCCGGTACACCTCGGCGAAGTCACTGCGCTCGACGAGCCGGACGATGGCACGAGGCTCCGCGCGTTCGCGGTACACCGCCATCGCGTCGTGGAGCAGTGCCCCAATGCGCGGCGGCAGCCGATCCTCGCCGGGCAGCCCCTGGCTCTCGAGCACGGCGGCCACGGATGGAAGCGACGCCTCGGCCGTCCACGCAACCTGCCACCTCATGCGTCTCGCTCCGGCAGGCGGTCCATGCCTGCGGCCCTCGCTTCTGCCTGCATGCGATCGACCAGCGCGGCCTTGCCCTGTTCAGACAAACTCGAGGGCGTATATGCCCCGGTCAGGCGGCTCACCTCCGCGCGGGCTCGCTCGCCCAGCGTGCGGCCCCCTTCCTCCTGCCACCGCGCCCGGTTGGCGCGGTCGACGACGGGGCCCGGGAAGGCGATCTCGTGGCGCAGGTGGCGCCGCGTGTGCTTCGCGATGAGCAGGTGCTTCTCGCGCAGCAGCTCCTCGAAGATGGGGCGGGCCGGGAAGTCGTCGCGGGGCTCGATGCCGGCGATGAGCCTGAACGCCTGGCCGCAAATCTCGTTGTCGAGCACGAGCTTCTCGAGGCTCTGGCAGCTCTCGAAGTCGAGCATGCCTGGCCCGGACACGCTGTTGATGCCGGAGAGCGCCGCCAACGTCGCGCCCATTGCCGTTTCGTACCCCGCCTGCGCGTCGAGCAGCTTGGCGTCCGACAGCGCAATGTATCCCTGGGTCGGCAATCCCAGGAACTTGCCCACCTCGCTGTTGGCGCAGTCGAGCATCATCGTCTCCACCGCGCCCATCGGCGTCGTCTCGTAGCGCACGTCGAAGATCGCCGGCGAGCCGCCCCACAGCACCGGGGCGCCAGGGCGGGCCAACTGGCTGATCACGAGCCCGCTCAACGTCTCAGCCGCGTGCTGGATGACCGATCCCACCAGGGTGACGGGCGCCATGAAGCCGGAGAGCGGCATCGAGATGAACTCGACGGGAATGGACGCGCGCGCGCAATCGACCACGTTCTGGCTGGTGACGTCGCTCCACTTGATGGGCGCCGTGGGGCAGCACGAGAAGATGGTCAGGGGACGCGCCGCGAGCGCTTCCGCGCTCCCCCGCACGATCACCTGAAGGTCGCGCATCACGTCGAAGGCCTCGATCGTGAATGCGCCCGTGACCACGGGCTTCTCTCCGTAGAGGAGGCTCAGGAAGAGGCGGTAGGAGTCGGAAATCCGGCTCGGCACGTCGGATGGGATCATCGCCGTGCTTTGCGCGGCGATGTGCGGCAGCCCGCTGACCACCTTCACGTAGCGGATGTAGTCGGCAGTGACCGGCGGCCGAATCTGGCCGGTCTCGCCGTCGAGCACGGTGATGGCGGCCGAGCCCGGCGTGAAGTGCAGGCGGTCGCCCTCGAAGCAGTGGGTCTCTCGACCGGCCACGTCGTAGAGCCGGAAGCCGCGCGGTGTCGATGCAAGGGCGCGATCGATCAGCGCGCCCGGAAGAAAGGCTCGCGAGGATGCCAGGTCGACACGCGCGCCGTGATCGCCCAGGAGCGAGAGCACGCCGGGGTTGTGGATCTCGGCGCCGAGTTCGTCGAGCAACGTGCGGGCTTCGTCCAGGATGCGGGTGATCAGAGCATCCTCGAGCAATCGCAGCTTCGGCCGCATGGCCTGTCTCCTCGCGGGGGCGTCGGAACGGGTCGCGGCGAGCCCCGCAATACCATCTCACGCGCCGGTGTCCTGGCGGCGGGGCGGCTCGCCCGAAAGTGTATCGCACCAACGCCGGGAGCGCCGACCCGGCAGGGCCCCGCGCCCGTCGTGGGCTCGTCGCCGTTTCTCAGGCTTGGCTGAAGCCCACGCGCGGGACTATCCTGAAGGGCCGGCCCGTTCGGGCGCCTGCATTGGTCCCGTTCACCCTTCCGACACGAGGTCAACGACATGCCGACGATTCCCACCGCTGCCTTCAACGGCCGCCGCCGCGTGCCGCCGCCGGTCAACGATCCTGTCCGCTCCTACGCGCCGGGCACGCCCGAGCGCGCCTCGCTCAAGGCACGTCTCGACGAGATGGCCGCCGAGCGAATCGAGATCCCGCTCATCATCGGCGGCCAGGAGGTGAGGACCGGCAAGCTGGGCCAGGCGGTGATGCCGCACGACCACAAGCACGTGCTGGCCGACTATCACAAGGCCGAGCCCAAGCACATCGCCCAGGCGGTGGCTGCCGCCCGCAAGGCGTGGCGCGACTGGTCGAACTGGCCGTGGGAGGATCGCGCGGCCATCCTGCTCAAAGCCGCGGAGCTGTTGAGGACCTCGTGGCGCGACACGCTCAACGCGGCCACGATGCTCAACCAGTCGAAGACGGCCTTCCAGGCCGAGATCGACTCGGCGTGCGAGATCGTCGATTTCTACCGCTTCAACCCGTACTACGTGCAGGAGCTCTACGACGAGCAGCCCATCAGCGACCACACGATGTGGAACCAGGTGGAGTACCGGCCGCTCGAGGGTTTCGTCTACGCGGTGACGCCCTTCAATTTCACGTCGATCGCGGCCAACCTGCCGACGGCCCCGGCCCTGATGGGCAACGTCGTGGTATGGAAGCCGGCATCGAGCGCGATGCTGTCGGGTTACTACCTCATGAAGCTCCTGCAGGCTGCCGGCTTGCCACCGGGGGTGATCAACCTCGTGGCCGGCGACTCGAGCATGATCTCGAGCGTCCTGCTGTCGCAGCGCGAGCTCGCCGGCGTCCACTTCACCGGCAGCACGGAGGTCTTCAACTCCATGTGGGAGACCATCGGCAGGTCGATGAGCTCCTACCGCTCCTACCCGCGCATCGTCGGCGAGACGGGCGGCAAGGACTTCATCCTCGCGCACCCGTCGGCCGACGTCCAGGCGCTGGCGGTCGCAATGGTCCGCGGGGGGTTCGAGTACCAGGGGCAGAAGTGCTCGGCGGCCAGCCGTGTCTACGTGCCGAAGTCGCTGTGGAAGGAGGTCCGCGACCGGGCGGTGGCGATGATCGAGGACATCAAGATGGGCGATGTTCGCGACTTCCGCAACTTCATGGGCGCGGTCATCGACAAGAAGGCGTTCACGAGCATCTCCGCGTACGTCGCCGAGGCGCGCAAGAAGGCGAAGATCCTGGCCGGAGGAGTCTGCGACGACTCGAAGGGCTACTTCATCAGTCCCACGCTCGTGGAGACGCGGGACCCCGGGTTCCGCCTGATGTGCGAGGAGATCTTCGGGCCCGTGCTCACCGCCTACGCGTATGACGACGACAAGTGGAAGGAGACGCTGGCGCTGGTGGATTCGACGTCGCCGTATGCGCTGACCGGAGCCGTGTTCTCGCAGGATCGCCAGGCCGTTCGCGAGGCGATGTCGGCCTTGCGCCACGCCGCGGGCAACTTCTATATCAACGACAAGCCGACCGGCGCCGTGGTGGCCCAGCAGCCATTCGGCGGCGCCCGCGGGTCGGGCACCAACGACAAGGCCGGGTCGATGCTCAACCTCGTGCGCTGGGTCAGCGCCCGCACGATGAAGGAGAACTTCAACCCCCCGCGCGACTACACCTACCCGTTCATGGGCGCCAAGTAGGGCGGACCTTCGGGTCATGCGGTAGGGCGGACCGTCAGGTCATGCGGTAGGGCGGACCTTCAGGTCCGCCGAGATAGGTGAGGCGGTAGGGCGGACCCTTGTTCATGCGGTAGGGCGGACCTTCAGGTCCGCCGGGCGTTGCGGGGCCGGCCGGCAGGCTGGCCCTGTAACCAAGGTGCCCGGCGGCGCATCTCTGCTGTAGCGATGCCTCTGTTCGAATACCAGTGCAAGTCGTGCGGTCGCCGATTCGAGAAGCTCGTGATCGGCTCGGCCCCCTCCGTCTCCTGCCCGGCCTGCGACAGCCGCGAGGTCGAGAAGCAGTTTTCCACGTTCGGGTTTGGCGGCGGCCGCCGCGACTCCGGCCCCGTGTCCTTCGGCGGGGGTTGAGGGATCGGCCGCGGGCCGGGCGCCTGCTAGCCTCAGGACAACGGACGGGAGACCGCGAACGGCACGGTCCCGACCGATTGTGTCCCGACCGATTGAGTCCGCCCCGGATCTCGATCGCGTAGAATCGCGGCGGGTGGCCGTGATGACAGATCGCGTATCGAGAACCCCTGGTGTCGCGCTGGTGGTTGTGCTCAGCCTCGCGGCAGCTGCTGCGCCCGTCGTGCTCGGGCAGGGACCGGAGACCTTCGACCTCCTGATTCGCAACGCTCGCATCATCGACGGCACGGGGGCGCCGTGGTTTCGTGCCGACGTGGCAGTGCGCGGCGACACGATCGTCGCCGTCGGGCGCGAGCTGGCGGGTGAGGCCAGGCAGATCGTCGACGCGCGTGGGCAAGTGGTCTCGCCGGGATTCATCGACCTTCACACGCACGCGCGGCGTGGCCTCTTTGAAGTGCCGACCGCCGACAACTACGTGCGCCAGGGCGTGACGACCCTTTTCGAGGGACCGGACGGCAGCTCGCCCCTGCCCCTGGCTCCGTTCCTTGCCAAGATCGCCGCAACCCGGACCTCGGTGAACGTCGGGGTGTTCGTCGGGCAGGGCTCCGTGCGAAGTGCCGTGATCGGCGACGTCGACCGTGTCGCCACGGCTGGCGAGATCGAGAAGATGCGGGGCCTGGTCCGCCAGGCGATGCACGACGGCGCATTCGGGTTGAGCACCGGCCTGTTCTACGTCCCCGGGGCGTTCACGCCAACGGCCGAGGTGGCGGAGTTGGCGAAGGAGGCCGGCCGTCTTGGCGGCATCCACGTGTCGCACATGCGCGACGAGGCGTCGAACGTCGTCGAGAGCGTGGCCGAAACCATCGCCATCGGCGAGCAGGGCGGCCTGCCGACGCAGGTCACGCACCACAAGATCATCGG
>JAFNAJ010000454.1 GCA_017860085.1 Acidobacteriota bacterium
CGCGACGACGAGGTGAAGGGCGTGGCGGTGTTCCTCGCGTCCCGCGCCTCGCAGTACGTCACTGGACAGGTCCTGGCCGTCGATGGGGGACTCACGGCCGTCTGATCCCCCTCGTCGGGTCTTGGTTCCGGGGCCGTTCCTGAGGCTAGATCTTCCGGAGGTGCACCCTCCGGATGACGTGGTCCGCGGCCTTCTCGAGAATCAGGTCGGCCCGCGTACGCGTCGGACGGATGTTCTCCCGCAGGTTCACGCCGTTGATGGTCGACCAGATCTGCTGGGCGACGCGCCGCGCCTCGCTGGTGGTGAGCGACGCGTACCGGTGGAAGTACGACGCGGGGTTGCGAAACGCGGTTTCGCGGAGGGTGAGAAAACGCTGGACGTACCAGCGCTGGATGTCCTGGGCCCGCGCGTCCACATAGATCGAGAAGTCGAAGAAGTCGGAGACGAAGACGCCGCCGGCCGCTTGACGCCGGTCGGCAGGCTGCAGCACGTTCAGCCCCTCGACGATCATGATGTCGGGCTGGCGCACCACCTGCTGCTCGTCCGGCACGATGTCGTAGCGCAGGTGCGAGTAGACGGGGCCCACCACCTCGGCCATGCCCGACTTGACGTCGGCCACGAACTGGACCAGCCGCTTGGTGTCGTAGCTCTCGGGGAACCCCTTGCGGTTCATCAGGCCCCGCGCCTTCAGCAGCCGGTTGGGGAAGAGAAACCCGTCGGTGGTCAGCAGTTCAACCTTCGGGTGGTTGGGCCATCGGGCCAGCAATTCGCGCAGCACGCGGGCCGTGGTGCTCTTGCCCACCGCGACCGAGCCAGCGACCCCGACTACGAACGGCACCTTGGCCGTCGAGCTGCCGAGGAACTGCGCGGTGGCCCGATGCAGTCCCTGCGACGCGCCCACGTAGAGGTTCAGGAGGCGCGAGATCGGCAGGTAAATCTTCGTCACCTCCTCGAGCGACAGCCGCTCGTTGATGCCCCGCAGGCGTTCGACGTCGTCCTCGGTGAGCGTCAGCGGCGTGGCCGCCCGCAGCTTGGCCCATTCGTCGTGCGCAAACGTCAAGTAGGGCGAGGGGACGCCGGAGGGGTCTGCGATCGCGCGCATTCGCCAGCCGACTCTAGCACACGCGGAAGACGCCCTCGGCAACGAGCACGGCCGAGCCGCCGACGCGCACCCGCGTGACGGTCGCGCCTTGGGCCTCAATGCTGATCGCGATGGCACTCGGGCGTCCCATCTTGACGCCCTGGACGTTCACGAGGCGGAGTGCCTGTGCCGGCGAGACCACACCGTATTGGACGAGGAAACAACCCAGTGGCCCGCTCGCCGAACCCGTGGCCGGGTCTTCGGGCACGCCGAACGCGAACGCCGGGGCCAGCATGCGGCTGTAGGCCGCGGCTTCGTCTGAACCCGCCTCGGTGGAGAACACGTAGGCCGGCAGCACCTCTACTCCTGAGTGGTCGCAGCACGCCACGTACTGACGCTCGTCGAGCACGACTCGATCGACGGCCTCACGGGTTGTCAGGGGGACCAGCAGGAAGGTGAGCCCGCACGAGACCGGCTGCACGGGCAGTCCGGTGGCGCCGATGTCGTTGGGCTCGACGCCGAGGGCGCGGGCCACCTGGTCGATCTGCGTGAAGGCCCGACCGAACTCCGGCCGCTGCTGCGTCATCCAGACGAAGTCCAGCGTGCCACCCGTCCACTCGAGTTCGACCGGCGTTGGCCCGACGCCGAGGCCGAACACGAAGTCCCGGCGCCCGACTGCGATGCGGCCCTCGTGGGCCAGCGCGAAGGTCGAGCCCACCGTGGGATGGCCCGCCATGGGGACCTCTCGCGCAGGCGTGAAGATCCGCATCCGCACGTCCGTGCCCGGCTGCTCGGACGGGAGGACGAACGTCGTTTCCGAGAAATTGATCTCCCGCGCGATACGCGACATCGCGCCCACGTCGAGCCCTCGGGCGTCCGGAAAGACCGCCAACTGGTTCCCGGCGAAAGGACGACTCGTGAAGACGTCGAGGTGCAGGTAGCGGAGGGATGTCATGTGCTGTGCGGGCTCCGGCCCAGCGACGCCGCGTCAGAAGTGCATCAGCGGACGCTTGCCGATGGCGCGCACGTTGAAGCCGATGGCGAAGAGCCGCTCGTGGTCGAGGATGTTGCGGCCGTCGAAGACGAACGCGGGCTTCTCCATCGACGCGTAGATGCGCTCGTAGTCGAGCGTCCTGTAGACGTCCCACTCGGTCATCACCGCGATGGCGTGGGCGCCCTCCGCGGCCTTGTACGGGTCGGGCTCGAACGCGATCATGCCGGCGAGGTGACGCGTGTCCTCCCTGGCGTTCTCGATCGCCTTCGGGTCGGTGACGACCACGTGGGCGTGCTCGGCCAGCAACTGCTCGGTCACCATGATGGCGGGCGACTCGCGGGTGTCGCCCGTGTTGGCCTTGAAGGCGAACCCGAACAGCGCGATCCGCTTGCCGGCGACGGTGTTGAACATGCTGGCCAGCATCGCGCGCACGAAGCGCGTCTGCTGCCACTCGTTCATCCGCACCACCGATTCCCAGTAGCGCGCCACCTCGTGCAGGCCGTAGCTCTCGCAGATGTACACCAGGTTGAGGATGTCCTTCTTGAAGCACGATCCCCCGAACCCGACACTCGACTTCAGGAACCGGGGACCGATGCGCGAGTCGGTGCCGATGGCGTAGGCCACCTCGTCCACGTCGGCTTCAGTCATCTCGCACAACGCCGAAATGCTGTTGATCGACGAGATGCGCTGCGCCAGGAACGCGTTGGCCGTCAGCTTCGACAACTCGGCGCTCCAGACGTTCGACTCGATGATTCGCTCGCGCGGCACCCACGCCGCGTAGAGATCCGCCACCGGTCCGGCTCCTCGAGATCCTTGACCGCCGTGCCCTCGGCGAGGAATTCCGGGTTCGAGACGACCTCGAAGCGCAGGCCGCGACCGTTGCTGTTGAGGATGCGGTCCATCGCCTGGGCCGTCCTGACGGGCAGGGTCGACTTCTCGACGACGATCTTGTTGCCCGACGAGTGCTGGAGGATCTGACGGGCCGTCTTCTCCCAGTACTGCAGGTCGGCCGCGCGGCCAGCACCCTC
>JAFNAJ010000455.1 GCA_017860085.1 Acidobacteriota bacterium
GCCTCGTAGAAGCGTTGGGGCGTGCCCTTGACGCAGTCGTCGATGACACTCGCCCACACCAGGTCGCCGTCGCCTTTGACGACCGAGTGGGCCGCACCGTGCGCGTGCGCCTCGTCAGGGAAGAGCGTGGCGTGGATGCCCCCGTACACCACGTAGGCCCCCCTGCTTCGCGCAGCGTTGCCCACTTCGTATCCACGGAGCGCGTTACCGGTGTGAATGCCAATGCCCACCACGTCGCCGGGCTGCAAGCGGCCCGGGTCGAACGGCTCGAGCGTTTCGTCACACAGAATCGGGTCGCCCCACTGCGGCGGCGTCGCCGCGGCAAGCACGTAGAGCCATCGGGGCGTGATGACTGCAATGCCGAATGACACGTGGCTCGGGTTTACGAGATAGACGCGCACGAGGAACCTCCGCCAACGAAGTGAATCGGTTCGAGCACGGCCCTGGCCTCCCTGCTCGCTAGAACGCGCCGGCAACCGTCTGCCCGGCGCGCGTGAAGAACCCAGCGACGGCCAGGCTCGACTTCTTGGATACCCGGCCGATGTCGAGACCGGCATCGGCGAGCGCCTGCCACGGGCGGGGGTCTCCAGCCCGACTGGCCAGCGCTCCGCCCGCAGGCGAGACGGTCCGCTGCGAGTGGGTGTCGGGGTGCACCTCCCCAAACCGCGACACGGCCGGGAGGAGTGGTGACGAAGCAGCCGCCACCGGCTCATCGTGAGTCGGAGGCCCGCTGAAGGGTGTCTGGGACACGGACGTCGCCGGCGCGACCCGTTCGTCGGGCCTCGCGGGAGATGCTTTCCGAGAGGACCGCGGTGACCGCAGCCCCGCCGTGCCGTCGACGCCTGGTGCCCGCTCGGCGAGACGAGCCACCGGCTCAGCCGCCACGGGCATCACGCTGAGACCCAGCGCTCGCGTGGCCGAGCCGTGAGTGACGGCCTCCAGCGGAGCCCCACCCGTGGAGCCGTCTCGAAAGGCGACCACCGGCGGCGCCTGTGCGAGCACGACCACCAACGCCGCGAGTCCAGCCACGCCAGCCGCAAGCCCACGCCAGGCCAGCTCGATGCGGCCACTGCGTCGGGGATCGACCAACCGCAGGACGCGTTGCCGCAGTACCGATGCCGAGCGGATGGCACCAGGCACGAGCGCCGGCACGGGCTGCCAATTGGCCCTGGCGCCCGCCGATAACTGTGCGACTTCCGCCAGGCACTTCGCGTAATGGCGGGCCCGCCCCGTCCGCGCCACCACCGCATCGTCGCACGCCGCTTCCCGCTCGACCTCGATCCGACGACCAACCCAGCGCACGGCCGGATGCACGCCGGCAATCGCCTCGATGCAGGCTTGCGTCAAGCGCCACCAGTCGTCGCGCCGGACGAGGTGGGCGTGTTCATGGAGGACGATCTGATCGAGCGCGGCCGGATCGAGCGCGGCGACAAGACGGCGCGGCAGCAGGATGACCGCATGGCCCAGGCCGAGGGCGCACGGCACATCGACCTGGTCCGAGAGCCGAAGCGTCGTCGGCCTGCCGTCCCGGCATGCGCGCAGCCAGAGGGGCAGCCGTTGGCGCACGCGCGCCGGCAGCGGCCGCGACCGTCGCTTCAGGTCACCGACGTGCGCGATGCCCCGCACGAGTCGAAGCAGGCCCAGCACGACCACCCCCAGCCAGGTGCCCAGAATCGTGGCCGTGATCCACGGTGGCACGGCCGACAGCACGAGCACGTTGCTGGGGTCCGACGCCGCGGAGAGGCCCAGACGAGCGTCAGGAGTCGGCGTAGCAGGCACCTGCACGGCCGGCACGACGGGCAGCGCCAACACCGCCGCGAGGGTCACCCACCACACCAGGTGTCGGGTCGTCGCGCTGAGGCCCGGCGAGAATCGCAGCACACCGGCGACGACCGCCGTCAGCGCCATGCCTTGCCAGACCCACTCCACGAGTGCCGCCATCATCACCGCTGGTGCTCCAGAACGGCGCCCTGCTCCACCAGTTCCCGCACGCGCTGCAGTTCGTCCTCGTCCAGCGTGTCGTCCTGCAGCAGGTTCAGGACGAGCAGCTCGGGCGAGTCGTCGAAGAAACGGGTGAGCAGGTGCGAAACGGCCGTGCGCCTGGCCGCGCCGCGGTCGACCAGCGGCGTGAAGACGAAGGCGCGTCCCACCTTCTCGTGGCTCAAGTACTTCTTACGTTCGAGGATGCGCAGCATGGTGAGCACGGTGTTGTAAGCGGGCTTGCCCGGCCCTTCCAAGCCGTCGACGACGTCGCCCACCGTGCCGCGCCCGCGGTCCCACAGGACCCGCATGATGCGGAGTTCGCCGTCGGTGAGGGCTGCCGAACGCTTCCGCGCCACGTGTTGCTCACGCCTCCCGCGCACCAAACCTCCTAAGAATTTAGGAGTTCAATGCCACTGTACGCCGGACCATGGGCCGTGTCAACTAAATTATTAGGAGTACCGGTCTGGAGTCTGGAGTCTGGGGTCTGGGGGAGGAGTCTGGGGTCAGATCTTGATTCTCTGCACCCTGCACAAAATCAAGATCTGACCCCCAGTCCCCCCAGTCACGCGCGGACGAGGGTGGCGCCCCAGGTCATGCCGGCACCGAAGCCGACCATCAGCACAAGGTCCCCGGGATTGATCCGGCCGAGTCGCGTCGCCTCGTCCCACAACAGGGGGATGGTCCCCGCGGTCGTGTTTCCGTACTTGTGGATGTTGTGGATGACCTTGCTGTCGGGGATCCCAAGCATCTTCTGCACGAACTCGTTGATGCGCTTGTTGGCCTGGTGCATCAGCACCATGCCGACATCGGCGACGGAGAGCCCGTTGCGCGCGAGGATGGTCTCGGCCACCTCGGCCATGCGCGTCGTGGCCATCTTGAA
>JAFNAJ010000070.1 GCA_017860085.1 Acidobacteriota bacterium
TGTTCTCGCAGCCGGGGTGTCACAACGACTTCCGTGGCCTGAAGGGGCGCCTCTTCATCGGCGCCACCGACCAGGATCGCAAGGAGCACGTCCTCTTCGGCGAGCCGCCGTTCGACGAGGTCCCGGTGAGCCGAGCCATTCAGGCGTCGATGAGCATCAACCCGGTGTTTGCGCCCACCGAGATCGATGGTCGCTATTACGAGGACGGCGCCGTGACGCGCACGTCGAACTTCATCGAGGCGATGCACAAGGGCGCGGACCTGGTGTTCGCGCTGGATCCCCTGGTCCCCTACGTGTCGAGGGATCCCGGCTACGCGAGGAGCCGCGGAATCTTCTACAACGCCGACCAGGACATCCGGACCATTTCGTACACCCGCTACGAGACCACCCGGAACTGGGCGCTGCGCCGGCACCCCGAGGTGAGCGTGTACACCTTCCTCCCCGCCAACCAGCTGAGGCAGGTGATGTCGGTGAACCCGATGGACCACCGCCCCTACCTGGAGATCTGGCGGGGGGCCTACCTGAGCACGATCCGCCGACTGCACGCGCTCGGGTATCGCATGCGCGGCGACCTCGCGGTGCACGGGATTGGCTTCGACACGGCGCGGGCCGACGCCGTCGCCGACCGGCTGCGCGCGACCGAACGGCCGTCGTTTGCCGACTTCTTCCCGGAGGGGCGCGTCGAGCTTCAGCCACACCCGATTCGCCGACGTGCGCGGCGCCCGTCACGCGAGGTCATGAGACGCGTCTCGGTGGCCTGACACGCTAACATTGGGCGTGCTCGACGGCCTGCCGCTCGCCACCCTCATCGCGGCCGCGCTGGCGCTCTACGCGCTGGGCGTCTTTGCCTTCATCGTCCTCGAGAACCGCAGCCCGCAGTCGACCTTTGCCTGGTTCTTCCTGATGCTGTTGCTGCCCGGCGTCGGCCTGGGCGTCTACGTGCTGTTCGGCCGAAGCTGGCGCGCGTTCAGCCGGGAGAACGTTCTGTACAAGCAGCTCACGGGGCAAGGGCTCAACGAACAGGTGCGCCAGTTGGTCGAGGACCAGGAGCCCGAGCTGGAGGCGCTTGCAGCGGGCGGGCCCGACCTCTATCGGCGGCTGCCGCACCTGCTGTGGGCCTCGTCACGGGCGCCCGTCACCACCGCGCACCGGATCGACGTGTTGCAGGACGCGTCCGAGAAGTATCCACGTCTCCTGGAGGACCTGCGCAACGCGAGGCGACACATCCACCTCGTGTACTACGAGTGGGCCTCGGACCCCTTCACCGAAGAGATTGCGCGCATCCTGGCCGAGCGCGCGCGCGCGGGCGTGTCAGTGCGGGCGCTCTACGACCCGATCGGCAGCTGGTCGATGCTGACGCGGCAGTACGTGCGTGACCTGAACGCCACGGGCGTCCGCCTGCTGCCGTACTCGCCGCTGTGGAACCTCCACACGATCAGCTACCGCAATCATCGGAAGATCGTCGTCATCGACGGGCGGATTGGCTACGCCGGCGGACTGAACCTCACCGAGAAGCACATCACCGGTCCGGAGGGGTTCGAGGGCTGGCGCGACACGCACGTGCGCCTCGAGGGTGACGCGGTGACCATCCTGCAGTCGGTGTTTGCGACCCAGTGGCTCAATGCCACGGGAGAGGCCCTCGCGGACCCCGGGTTCTATCCGAAAGCCGACCAGAAGGGGCGCCTGTCGGTGCAGGTGGTCAGTTCAGGACCCGACTCGCAGTTCCGCACCATCCGCCAGCTGTACATCGCGATGATCTCGATGGCGAAGGACCACGTCTACATCCAGTCGCCGTTCTGCGTGCTGGACGAGAGCCTGGCCGAGGTGATCAAGGCCAGCGCGATGTCGGGCGTCAAGGTGTGGCTGATGATCGCGCCCTCCGGGGCCGAAGGCCAGCTCGCCTACCGCGCAGGCATGACCTATGCCCGCGACCTGGCTCGCGCTGGCGTGCGCGTCCTGCTCTACAAGGGCGCGTACTTCCACGCGAAGACCATCAGCGTCGACTCGTGCGCGTGCTCGATTGGCTCGGCGAACATGGACGTCAGGAGTTTCGCCATCAACTACGAGACCAATCTGGTGATCTACGACGAGGGCGTCACGCGCGAGCTGGAGGCTGACTTCCTCGCCGACGTGCAGCGGTGCGAGGCGTTCTCAGCCGAGCGGTACGACGAGCGCCCGTTCCCCGCGCGTCTCGGTGACTCCGTGATGCGCCTGTTCTCTCCGTTGCTGTAGGGCGGGCTGTCGCGCTGTCCCGCGCTGCGCTACACTGAGGCGCCCGCAGGCGGACGCATGCGATCAGAGCTGGCCATCGCCCTCGCCCAGGTGAATCCCACGGTTGGCGACCTCGCCGGCAATCTGGAGCTGGCGCGTCGCGTGCGCCGCGAAGCCGCCGAGGCTGGCGCGGACCTCGTCGTCTTCCCTGAACTGCTGTTGATTGGCTACCCGCCGGAAGACCTGGTGCTGCGCCCGGCGCTCGTCGACGCCGCGCACAGGGCAATCGACCGCCTCGTGGCCGACAGCCGCGAACCTGGCCCGGCGCTGCTCGTCACCGGGCCCTGGTCCCAGCTGGGCCTCGTCTACAACGCCGCGCTGCTCGTCCACGAGGGCGTGGCGGTCGTTCGCGTGAAGCACGACCTGCCGAACTACGGCGTCTTCGATGAGAAGCGCGTCTTCGCCTCCGGGCCACCGCCAGAGCCGATCATGTTTCGTGGAGTCTCGCTCGGCGTGATGATCTGCGAAGACATGTGGACGCCCGAGGTGTCGGGCCACCTCGCGGCCGGTGGAGCGGAGCTCCTGCTCGTGCCCAACGGATCGCCGTACGAGGCGGACAAGTTCGACGCGCGGGTCGACCTGGCCAGGACCAGGGCACGCGAGACGCGACTGCCTGTGGCCTACGTGAACCAGGTAGGCGGGCAGGACGAGCTGGTCTTCGACGGCGCCTCCTTCTGCGTGAACAGCGACGGCCAGATCGCCGTGCAGCTGAGCGCCTGGCGCGAGCAGGTCGTGGTGACCCGGTGGCGCAAGGCCAACGGTCGGTGGACGTGCGCCGAGGGCCCGCGCGAGGCCCTGCCCGACCGGCTCGAGTCGACCTACTCGGCCATGGTGATCGGGCTGCGCGACTACGTGGACAAGAACCGGTTCCCGGGCGTCGTGCTGGGCTTGTCCGGGGGGATCGACTCGGCGCTGTCGGCGGCGGTGGCCGTCGACGCGCTGGGCCCCTCGCGCGTCATTGGCGTTCGCCTGCGCTCGAGCTTCACCAGCGAACTCAGCATGGACGAGGCCGAGCGGTGCGGCCGGCTGCTCGGCATCCGGCTCGAGACGCTGTCCATCGAGGAGTCGGTCACCGCTGTGGAGCGGGCCCTTGGGCCGCTGTTTGCCGGCCGTCCCCGCGACGTGACCGAGGAGAACATCCAGGCGAGGATCCGTGGCCTGACCCTGATGGCCATCTCGAACAAGTTCGGGCACATGGTGCTGACCACCGGCAACAAGTCGGAGATGTCGGTGGGCTACGCCACGCTGTACGGCGACATGTGCGGCGGGTACTCGGTGCTGAAGGACGTGTACAAGACCGAGGTCTACCGCCTGTCGCGATGGCGCAACGCGCATCGGCCGTCGATGGCGCTGGGGCCTGATGGTGCCGCCGTCCCCGAGGGCACGATCAGCCGCGTGCCGACGGCCGAACTGCGCGCGAACCAGACGGATCAGGACAGCCTGCCGCCGTACGAACAGCTCGACGCGGCGCTCGAGGGACTCGTGGAGCACGAGCGCGCGGTGGATGACATCGAGGCCGACGGGCTGCCACGCGCCCTCGTCCGTCGCGTGCAGCACATGCTCTACCAGGCCGAGTACAAGCGCCGCCAGGCGCCACCCGGCGTCAAGATCACCCGGCGCAGCTTCGGCCGGGACCGCCGCTACCCGATCACGAATCGGTTCAGGGATCCCTAGGCGGCAGACCCGCCGCAGGCCTGGCGGAGGGGGTCAGGTCCGCTGCTCTCGCTGCAGCAACTGCTCGACAGCGGCGAACGCCGTGGCACGCCGGACGTCCCAATTCCCCTTCACATCGACCACCGGTGCGTGCCACGCGTCGAGTCGATCGCGGAAGAGCCGGTGCATCTCGCCGCGATTGTGTGGCCGATCGCGCTGGCCGTCGGACACCCAGGGCACGTCGGGGTGGAGCAGCAAGTACACGTCGGCGATCCGTGCCCGGGCCGCGCGTTCGACCCACTGGGGACAATTCCCGTAGTAGTGCGCGGCGTAAACGACCGTGCTGATGAGATCGGTGTCCTTGATGAGGACGTTCGACGCGCGAGCAGCCGCGTCATCTTCCGATGCCAGCTGCCCGCGGGCAATCGCCTCGACGTCCGACGCGTCGAGGTCGCGACCCTTGCAGTCCAGGTACCCGCGGACGAACTCCACCGAGGCGACGGTGCCGAAGCGCTCCGCCAACTCGGCCGCGAGCGTCGACTTTCCGGTGCACTCCGACCCGGTGACGACGACGACCGGCAAGCGCGGCGTCACCGGGGGCCCGTCGTCGCCGCCGGAGCCGCCACGGCCTCCCCGCCAACATCGAGCGGCGCCGCCCGCATCGATTGACGCCATTGGCGGAAGCCCACCACGGCGAGGCCCAGATACACGGCGTAGAGTCCCGCGGTGAGCACGAGACCCCGTGAGAGGTTCATGCCCACGTAGATGGTGTCGACCGCGAGCCACAACGCCCAGTTCTCGATGCGCTTGCGCGCCTGCAGCCACTGGGCCACGAGGCTGAACGATGTCGTGCCCGCGTCGAGATATGGCAGAGCCGCGTCAGTGCGCCGATCGAGCCAGGTGCCGAGCACGATGGTCGTCACCGCGCCCCCAAGGGCGAGCGCGGCGAGCAGCCGGGGCGACGTGCGCGAGACTCTGAGCCGGCCGTGTTGGGGGCCGCCGTGCAGCCAGGAGTACCAGCCGTAGATGCAGAGTCCCAGGTACACGACCTGCAGGCCCATGGCCCCGTAGAGCTTCGCCTCGTAGAAGATGACGATGAAGAGCGAGCTCGCCACGAACCCGACTGGCCAGCACCAGATGTTCTGGCGCGTGGCGAGCCAGACGGTCGCCATCCCGCTCAGCACGCCGAAGAGCTCGAGGGAGCTCACGTCAGAACCGCAGCTCGAGGGCCGCAAACACGCTGCGTGTCGCCTGCGGGTAGTAGTAGTTGATCGTCTCGAGCGACTCGCTGCCGCCCGCGCCGCGCACGAAGTAGAGGTAGCTGTACCCGGACGGGAACAGTTCGTGATCGTTCAGCACGTTGTTCACCTGGACGCGGAGCCTGGGCTGCGCCGCCGCTGCGAATTGTAGCAGCTTGCCGAGGTCGAGCCACCCGCTGGCGTCGAGCGCGAAGAACGCCGGCGCGACCGACTGATCGGAGCCCGAGTTGTCGAGATGCAGACGGCTGACGTAGCGGCCCACGGTTCCCAGCCCGAGCCACGAGGTCGGCACGTAATCGGCCGACAGGTTGGCCAGGAAGGCCGGCGTCAACAGCGGCGGAACGTCGGTGTGCACCAGACTCGTGCTTGTCACGTACCGCCCTTCGGCGTCGTACACATCGTAGAACTGCCGCCACTGGGAAATCCGGCTCAAGTTCACGTTGGACGTGCCAGCCAGGCGAAGCGTCGACGTCGGCTCCCACCGCACGTCGAGCTCGAGACCTCGCCGGAAGCTCTCATCGACGTTGCGCCTCGTGGGGAGGCCCGTCTCCGAGAGCTCGCCGGTGAGCGCAATCTCGTCGCGGAACTCCATGAAGTAGATCGTGGCCCGAGCGCTCAGCCCCGGGCGCACGAACTCCGCACCGCCTTCCACGTCGACGACGCGCTCGGGACGCACAGCCTCCAGGTCGTACGCGATCGTCGGGTTGTCTTCGCCTTGCAGCATGTCGAGTCGTCCAGGCTCCCGGCCGGCGCTGCCGATGGACGCGTACATGCTGACGTTCGATGTCAGCGCGTAGCGCGTGCCGACCTTCGGGTTGAAGAACGTCCAGTCGACCGAGCCGAGGTCGAGGTCGCCTTCGAATCGAAAGCGCGCCCAGCGAACCTGGGCGTCGCCGTAATGGTGCCAACGGCCGCGGTCGTAGCTCACCTTCACGAAGGTGTTCGCCTCGTTCTTGAACCCGCGGTTGGCGTAGTCGGGCGGGCCATCGTAGATGTCACGGGCGTGATGGCTGGCGAAGTCGTTCGCATATGTGCCCCACGTGAACCCCCACGCGCCACGCGTCAGGCGGTACGTGGCAGCCAGCCCCACGCTGCGCCAATCGAGACCGTACTCGAACAGGCCGCTCGGCTGGGCCCGCGTGTCGCTGATGCGGTACCAGCCACCGGCACCGTTGTAGTACGCCTGCACTGACAGTTCCGCGTCCGTGCCGATGGCGCGATGGTACTGGCCCTGGACGAAGGTCTGGCCAAACCGATCGCGGTTGTCCGGCGTGAGCGGGTTGAATCGGAGATCCTCACGCAGCGTGTCGGCGTCGGTCGCGAGGAAGGCCAGTTCCGACTGCTCGCGTCCCACGAAGCCAAAGAGCTTGAAGAACGACACGTCACTGCGCTGGGACGCGCCGAAATACACGCTGCGCTGGATGACGCCCGAGTTTCGGCGGAAGCCGTCGGTCTCCTGGTAGGCGGCTTGGCCGTAGAAGCGCAGCCCCGCGCCCACGTCGCCCGAATGACCAGCGGCACTGACGCGACTCGTCCCGAACGATCCGGCACCGATGCGCACCGTGGCCTGCGGGTCATCGGCGATCTCGATGCTCTCGAAGTTGACCGAACCGACGAGCGAGGCAGCCCCGACGGACGATGTGCCGACACCGCGCTGCACCTGAATGCTCTCGACAGCGTTCGCAAAGTCGCCGAAGTTCGCGAAATAGAACGCCGAGTCCTCGGGCTCGTTGAGCGGGACGCCGTCGAGCGTCACGTTCATCCGCGTCTGCGGGACGCCGCGCAGGGAGAGGTAGGAGTAGCCAGCACCCATGCCGGTGTCGGAGTACTGGGTCACCGATGGAAGCTGTTGCAGGAGCGAGGGCATCTCCTGCCCGTAGTTGAGCTGCTCGATTTCCGTGCGCGGGATCGTCCGCTTCGTCACCGGCACCTCGGCCTCGGCCCGGACTGCCGCGACGACCACATCGTCCATGAAGCGGGGCAGCGGCTGGAGCACGACATCAAGGGTCGTGATGGGGCGGGTCACCTGGAGGGCGCTCGAGTAGGGCACGAACGCCGGGTGGGCCACGCGGAGCACGTAGCGCCCCTCGGCCAGCGCGAGCGAGAACCGGCCATCCGCGCCCGTGACGGCCTCGAGCCCGACCGGCTCGGCGCGAACCTGCGCCCCGGCCACCGGCGTGCCGGCGGTGTCGCGCACCGTCCCGGTCGTTGCCGCACCGGGCTCCTGGGCCCACGCGGCGGACACCGTCGCCGCAAGGGCCAGCACCATCCCGGCTGTCCGGACTCGCGTGATCCCCATCAAGGCGCGCCTCCTCTCGAGCGCACGGGCGCGGCAGGACGGAATCGGATGCTGCGGGAACGTCTCGAAGAAGCGCGGGAGCCTGGGCTCCCAACTCGCCTTTCCTACGCCGGCACTACCCGGTTCAGGTTCGAGGGTGTGATCTCAGGCCGTCGTGTTTCGGCCACCCCTAGGCGTCCTGCTGATTCGAGTCTCGCGCGAACCGACGAACGAGTCAACCTCGGGCCCGGGTCCTGTGGCCCTGGCGGTCGTGCAGCGCGGACACGAGCGCATCAGCCGCCTCGAGGTACGTGTCTTCAAGCCGGTCGACGGCATCCTCGACATCGCCCTCCCGCAACGTGTCGAGGACGTGGCGGTGTGCCTCGACCAGATCGCGGAAGTAGCCAGTGCGTTCACCGAGCAGCGAGAGGTACCGGCGTTCACGCGCATTGAGCCAGTCGACGAGCGCCAGCAGCAGGGGCTGGCCGGCGGCGCCAAACAGCGCGCGCCGGTAGTCCTGCAGCGCCGCGCCTGCGCGTTGAGGATCAGCGTGGCGCTCGGCCTGAGTGAGCGCGGCCCTCGCCCGGGTCGTTGCGTCCGGCGTGAGGGCCGGCGCGGCAATGCGCAGGGCATATCCCTCGAGCAGGATCCGCAGATCCGTCAACTCGCGGACTTCCTCCTCGGACCAGGGTGTGACGATGGCTCCGGCGAAGGAGCGGAAGGTGACGAACCCCTCAGACTCGAGCTGCCGAAGCGCCTCGCGCAACGGCGCCGGGCTCACCCCCAGTTGCTGGGCGAGGTGCGCCTGGCGCACTGGCTGACCCGGCTGCAGCTCTCCGCGGGCAATGGCATCACGCAAATGGTCGGCAACGCGCTCGGTCAGCGTCCGATGATCGGTCAGAGCCATGCGGAGTATTCTACGGATAGTTCATGGTTCTTGGTTCGTGGTTCTTGGTCCGTTCGGGGTTCATGGTTCCGGGTCGTTCGTGGTTCAGCCACGCGGCCCCACGAACCCGGAGCGAACGTAGAACCAAGAACCAAGGACGGACCACGAACCAAGAACCACGAACGAAGAACCGACAAATGTCCGAGCCCGTGATCGATCCTGCCGGTGCCGTGTACCAGGCGCTCGACCGTTTGGGTATCGCCTACGAACGGCACGAGCACCCCGCGGTCTACACGGTGGAGGAAGCCCTGTCGCACTGGGCCGGCATCGACGCCACCCACTGCAAGAACCTCTTCCTGCGCAACAAGAAGGGGTCGCGTCACTACCTGGTGGTGGCCGAGCACAATCGCCCGGTCGACCTGCGCCGCATGAGCGAGGCCGTCGGCGACGACCGGCTGAGTTTCGGATCCCCCGAGCGGCTCATGAAGTACCTCGGGCTCACGCCCGGGTCTGTCTCCCCCTTCGGCCTCATCAACGACCACGCCCACGAAGTGACCGTCATCGTCGACGCAGGCCTGAAAGAAGCCGACCGCGTCGGTTTCCACCCGAACGTCAACACGGCCACCGTGGTGATCTCGCGTGCGGACTTCGAGCGATTCCTCGGCAGCACGGGAAACGTGATCACGTGGGCGGCGCTCTGACGGCTCCACCCAGGAGTTCCCCCGTGCTGATCAGGCCGTCAGCACCCAGCCGTCACCTTCCAGTGCCCGTTTGTTGCTGGCGCCGATGGCCGACCGCTGATGGCCGATAGCGACTCTAGCGAAGCGTCCCCTGCAACTTCGGGCGTCGGTTGCCTTAGTAGGGAA
>JAFNAJ010000071.1 GCA_017860085.1 Acidobacteriota bacterium
GACACTGCGCTGACGTCGCGCGTCGCGCTGGCAACAGCGGCGCCGTCGCCCTCCCCCACGCCGCTCGACCTCGCTGACGTTCGGGGACAGGCACTCGCCCGCAGGGCGCTCGAGGTGGCCGCCGCCGGCGGGCATCACCTGCTGCTGATCGGTCCCCCCGGTTCGGGCAAGACCATGCTGGCCCGTCGCCTGCCAGGCATTCTTCCTGCGCTCACGGCCGACGAGGCCCTCGAAACGACGTCCATCTACTCGGTGACCGGTCTCCTGCCCCCGGGCAGCGGCCTGTTGGCAGCGCGCCCGTTCCGCTCGCCGCACCACACGGCTTCGGAGGCGGCCCTCGTCGGCGGCGGCACCATCCCCAGGCCCGGCGAGGTCAGCCTGGCCCACAACGGCGTCCTGTTCCTCGACGAACTGCTCGAGTTCGACCGCCGCTCGCTCGAAGCCCTGCGACAACCGCTGGAAGATGGATTCGTGACGATTGCGCGAGTGGCAGGGAGCGCCCGCTTCCCCGCGCGTTTTCAGCTGGTCGCCGCGCTCAACCCGTGCCCCTGCGGTCACCGCGGCGATCGCCGGCTCGAGTGCCGGTGCACCCCGAACCAGGTCGCCCGGTACCAGCAGCGTCTGTCAGGGCCCTTGCGCGACCGCCTCGACCTGGCGGTGGAGGTGCCACCCGTGCCGTATGCCTCGCTGAGGGCGCCCACCGACCCCGAGAACTCGGCCGCGGTCCGGACCAGGGTTCAACGGGCGCGCGCGACGCAGGTGGAACGCCTGAGACCGCTTGGCCTGAGCCTCAACGCGCACCTGCACGGTCGCGAGCTGAGACGGGCCGCCCCCCTCGAGCCGGCCGCCGAGCAACTGCTCGCGACCGTCACCGGAACGCTCTCGCTCTCCGCACGGGCCGTGGAGCGGCTCGTCAGGGTGGCGAGGACGGTGGCCGACCTCGCCGGCTCCGAGGTGATCGGGCGCGAGCATCTGGCCGAGTCGGTCCAGTTCCGGGGCGCCCCAGGCGCGGCAGGCTCCCTCTGACGAGCCTTCGACGTTCCTTCGCTGTTGCCTTTGTCAGACTTCCGCTCTGTGGTAGACTCCTCCGCCGGTGTGCCCACGCGGGCGGCACGCTGCGCAGCGTCATCAGCTCTTCTTTCGCGCATGCTGTCAAAGCGTTTCACCGTCGTCATCGCCGATCGCGACACTGGCGTCGTCCGTCGCGTCACGGTCAGTGCCCGCGTGCTCGCGTTTGCGGCCGCGCTCTTGTTCGGTCTCCCACTGCTGATGGGTCTCGGCGCTCGCTGGAGCGTCTCGACCGAACTCGCACGCCTGAGTTCTACCAACGGCGCGCTGCAGATGGAGAACGACAGCTATCGTGCAGCCACCGGCGAGCTGGCCTCGCAGATCTCCTCGCTGCAGGCTGTGGTCACCGAGCTGGGCGTGAGGTCCGAGGCCGACCCGGCCACGGCCAAGGCCATCAAGGCTCTGCCGACGGTCGTGCGCAACCAGGCGACGGGTGGTGCGCCGAGGTCGGCGTCAGCTGCCCGGGCGGCGGTCGCCGCGGCCATGGCGCCGTCGGAGAGCACCTTCGGGCTCCTGCGCGATCTGCTGGGCAGCCTGGAGGACCGGCTGAGGATCGTCCGGTCCGACGTCGAACGGTGGGAGGCCCTCTCGCGAGCCACGCCGTCGATCTGGCCCGCCGTCGGCTGGCTCACGGACCGATTCGGGGGCCGGGCCGACCCCTTCACGGGCGAACCCGACTACCATCTCGGCCTCGACATTTCCGCCGACAAGGGCGACCCGGTTCGCGCAACCGCTGACGGAGTCATCACCAACGCCAACTACTCCGGCGCATTCGGCAATCTCGTCGTCGTCCAGCACGAGTTCGGCATCACGACCCGCTACGCTCACCTGTCGAAGTTCGCTGTGCAGGCGGGCCAGCGCGTGCGTCGTGGCGACGTGCTGGGCTACGTGGGCGCCACGGGGCGCGCCAGTGGGCCGCACGTGCACTACGAGGTGTGGGCCGACGGCAAGCCCATCAACCCGCTCAAGTTGCTCACCGGCCCGTCGGCGCGTTGACCGACGTCCTGGCTGCCTGACGTCCTGGCTGCCTTGACGGTCGCCTGACCGTCTCCTAGAATCGTCAGATACCCCGACCGCCTGTGGTCGCTCAGGGACCGCCTACCCTTGGTATTCGACAAAGTCCTCGCAAAAGTCTTCGGCACGCAGAACGAGCGCGAGCTCAAGCGCATTCGTCCGCTCATCGCGGACATCAACGCGCGCGAAGCTGAGATTCAAGCGCTCACGGACGCGCAGCTCCGCGCGAAGACCCAGGAGTTCAAGCAGCGCCTGGCGGGTGGCGCCACGGTGGACGACGTCCTCGTCGAAGCCTTTGCGGTCGTACGCGAGGCCGGACGCCGCACCCTCAACATGCGGCATTTCGACGTTCAGCTCATTGGCGGCATCGTCCTGCACAGGGGCCGGATTGCCGAGATGAAGACCGGCGAGGGCAAGACCCTCGTCGCCACGCTCCCGGCCTACCTGAACGCGCTCGAGGGCAAGGGCGTGCACGTGGTCACGGTCAACGACTACCTCGCGCGCCGCGACTCCGAGTGGATGGGCCGCATCTACCGGTTCCTCGGGATGTCGGTGGGCGTCGTGCAGCACGACCTGTCGGACGCCGAGCGGCGCGTCGCCTACGCCTGCGACATCACGTACGGGACGAACAACGAGTTCGGCTTCGACTACCTGCGCGACAACATGAAGTTCGAGCTCGCGCAGTTCGTACAGCGGCCGCATCACTACGCCATCGTCGACGAGGTCGACAGCATCCTCATCGATGAGGCGCGCACCCCGCTCATCATCTCGGGCCCGGCCGAGGAATCGACGGAGCTCTACTACGAGGTCGACCGGATTATCCCGAAACTCACGCCGGGCGCGGTCATTCAGGGCAACGTCAAGGCCGAGGAGCGCGAAGCGCTCGAGGCCTCCGGCGACTACATCGTCGACGAGAAACACAAGACGTCCACCCTGACCGAGAGCGGCATGGCGAAGTCGGAGAAGATGCTCGCCCACCGTCTGAGTCCGGGCGGCCTCTACGATCCGGTCAACATGCCACTGCTCCACCACGTGAACCAGGCGCTGCGTGCGCACGCCCTGTTCAGGCGCGACGTCGACTACGTGGTGAAAGACGGCCAGGTCGTGATCGTCGACGAGTTCACGGGCCGCCTGATGCCGGGTCGGCGGTGGAGCGACGGGCTTCACCAGGCCGTGGAGGCCAAGGAGAAGGTGAAGATCGAACGCGAGAACCAGACGCTCGCGACGATTACCTTCCAGAACTACTTCCGCAAGTACGCCAAGCTCTCCGGGATGACGGGGACCGCCGAGACGGAGGCGGAGGAGTTCAACAAGATCTACAAGCTCGATGTCATCGTCATTCCGACCAATCGCACGCTGCGACGCATCGAGGAGGCCGACCTCGTCTACCGCACGGAGAAGGAGAAGTACGACGCCATCGTGGGCGATATCCTCGAGCGCCAGAAGACCGGCCAGCCGGTGCTCGTCGGCACGGTCTCGGTCGAGAAGTCGGAGCGTCTCTCGGGCATGCTGCGCCGACGCGGCGTCAAGCACGTCGTCTTGAACGCGAAGTACCACGCGCAGGAGGCCGAAATCGTGGCCCAGGCGGGCCGCCTCGATTCCGTGACGGTGGCCACCAACATGGCCGGCCGGGGCACCGACATTCTGCTCGGCGGCAATCCCGAATTCATGGCCCGCCAGCAGACCCTGGCCGACGAGGTGGCCGAACGCCTGCCCAAGGGCCAGGAGCGGTTCGTCGACGACGAAGAGTTCGTGTACTTCTACCACCTCGACGGCTTCTATCGCGTGGCGCGGCCGGAGTACGAGAAGCGACTCGCCGCGTTCAAGAAGCAGTGCGAGGTCGAGCACGAAACGGTGGTCGGCAACGGCGGCCTGCACATCATCGGCACCGAGCGGCACGAGGCGCGCCGCATCGACAACCAGTTGCGTGGCCGCGCCGGCCGGCAGGGCGACCCCGGGTCGTCTCAGTTCTACCTCTCGCTCGAAGACGACTTGATGCGCATTTTCGGGTCGGATCGCATCTCCGGCCTCATGCAGCGCCTCGGCATGGAAGAGGGGGTTCCCATCGAGCACAAGATGGTGACCAAGGCGATCGAGCGCGCGCAGCGGCAGGTCGAAGCCCAGAACTTCTCGATCCGCAAGCACCTGCTCGACTATGACGACGTGATGAACAAGCAGCGTGAGAACATCTACACGCTGCGGCGCCAGTTGCTCGAAGGTCGCATCGACCTGGGCGAGGAGCAGCCGTCGACGGCCCACGACTACGTCCTCGCCATCGCCGAGGACGCGGTTGATGCCGCGGTGGAGACCTACTGCGGGAAGGACGTGGACGTCGAGGAATGGGATCTGGAAGCGTTGCGGCGCGAGATGGGACAGGTGTTCGGGCTCGAGGCCCCTGACCTCGATCGCATCGGCACCGACGAGGCCAGCGCCGACGACATTCGGGACGGCCTCGCGGCGCTCGTTCGCGCGCGATACGACGCCAAGCTCGAGGCGGTCGGGCGCGAGGTGCTGGCGTTGCCCGACGACGTCCGAAGCCAGATCCCCGGGACCGATCACCTCTCGTCGGCGCTGTCAGGGCCTGAGGATGACCGCGCCCGCCTGGTCGGCCGTGCCGTCGTCGAGCCGATCGAGCGCAGCATCATGCTGCAGATCGTCGACGTCCAGTGGAAGGACCACCTGTACTCGCTCGACCACCTGCGAGAAGGCATCGGCCTCAGAGGCTACGGCCAGCGTGACCCGCTCGTCGAGTACAAGAAGGAGAGCTTCGCGCTGTTCCAGGCGATGCGCGAGCGCGTCGACGAGGAGATCCTCCGGTACCTGTGGCGGCTGAGACCCGTGGTCGAGGGCGGCCCCGACACGCGACGCCCGGCGGCGCGCCGAGCGGCCCCCGTGGCAACGCAGGAGTCGCGCACGCCGGCGCCTGCGTTCGCCGGTCCGGTGGGTGGCTCGTCGGCCCCCCGCCCCGCCCGGATTGGCGGTGACGACGCGCCGGTGCGCACCGTGCGCCGCGACGAACCGAAAGTCGGCCGCAACGATCCCTGCCCCTGCGGAAGCGGCAAGAAGTACAAGAAGTGCCACGGCGCGTGATGGAGCAACGAGCTGATCTGTCGACCCTCTTGAAGAGCGAGACCGGCATCGCGACGGCGTTGACATTCGACGACGTGCTGCTCGTGCCTCGTCATTCACGGGTCCTGCCACGCCAGGTGGATGTGTCGACCCGGCTGACGCGGAGGATCCGTCTCAACATTCCCGTCGTGAGCGCCGCCATGGACACGGTCACCGAGGCGGCAATGGCCATCGCCATGGCCCAGCACGGCGGGATCGGCATCATCCACAAGAACCTCACCATCGAGGAACAGGCGACGGAGGTTGACCGCGTCAAGCGGTCCGAGAGTGGCATGATCGTCAACCCGATCACGCTCTCTCCACACGACAGCATCCGGCAGGCGCTCGAGTTGATGCGCAAGTACCGGATCTCCGGTGTGCCCATCACCGAGGACGGCAGCAAGGAGGGTCGCCTCGTCGGCATCCTGACGAACCGCGATCTCCGATTCGAGTCGAATACCGACCGGCCCGTCGCCGAGGTGATGACGAAGGACCAGCTCATCACGGTACCCGTCGGGACGACGCTGGACGAGGCGCGCGAGATCCTCCACCGGCACAAGGTCGAGAAACTGCTCGTCGTCGACCAGCACTACTGCCTGCGCGGGCTCATCACGGTCAAGGACATCCAGAAGGCCATCAAGTACCCGAACGCCTGCAAGGACGCCCTGGGACGGTTGCGGGTCGGGGCGGCCGTGGGCGTCACGCGCGACACGGTGGATCGGGCGTCGGCGCTCGTCGCCGCGCATGTCGACGCCCTGGTCGTCGACACCGCCCACGGGCACTCGGAGGGCGTCCTCGAGATGGTGCGACGCCTGCGCGCGACGTTCGCCGACGTCGACATCATCGCGGGCAACGTCGCCACGGCCGAGGCGACCGAGGCACTCATCGACGCGGGTGCGGATGCGGTGAAGGTGGGCATCGGCGCCGGGTCGATCTGCACCACCCGCGTCGTTGCAGGCGTGGGCGTGCCCATGATCACCTCCATCGCCGAGTGCGCCGCCGCCGCCTCGCGTCGCGACGTACCCGTCATCGCCGACGGCGGCATGCGATACTCCGGCGACGTCACGAAAGCGATTGCCGTGGGGGCCAGCGCGGCCATGATGGGCAGCCTGTTGGCGGGTACCGACGAGAGCCCCGGCGAAGTGGTCCTCTACCAGGGCAGGAGCTTCAAGGAGTACCGGGGCATGGGTTCGATCGGCGCGATGCGCCGCGGGAGCCGCGACCGCTACTTCCAGGACGACTACGAGGTCGCGACGGCGCCCGAGGGAGCCGAGAAGCTCGTGCCGGAAGGCATCGAGGGCCGGGTGCCGCACAAGGGCGGCGTCGCCGCCATGCTGCACCAGCTCGTCGGCGGACTCCGGGCCGGGATGGGCTACTGCGGCTGCGCCGACATCCCGCAGCTTCAGCGCGAAGTACGCCTGGTGCGCATCACCCAGGCGGGGGTGCGCGAGAGCCACGTGCACGACGTGGTGATCACCCAGGAAGCCCCAAACTACCGCGTCGAGTGAGTGGGCGGCGCCGTCACGCGCGACACCACGACGCGGCGCCGGTCGTCGCCGGCATCCTCCAATCGCACCTCGAGGCCGATCAACGGTCGGCGCGGAAGCCGTTCGGCCCACTCCACCACCACCACGGCTCCCGCCGCCAGGAGTTCGTCGAGCCCGAGGTCATCGACCTCGGCGGGATGTTCCACGCGGTAAAGGTCGACGTGATACAGCGGCACGCGGCCGTCGTAACGCTGCACGAGCGTGAAGGTGGGACTGCTCACGTCCTCCGGCGGCACGCCCAGACCTTCGGCCAGCCCACGAACGAAGGTGGTCTTGCCCGCGCCCAGGTTGCCGTAGAGCAGGACCGTCCAGCCGGGCAGCAGCACCGACGCGACCCGTCGCCCCAGCTGTTCGGTGCACGCCTCGCCGTCGGACAGGTGCACGCCCACGAGGGCATCGTTCACGAGGCTCGTCCCTGGTTTGGGGGGCTCCGCCGCGCCGTCACCTCGAGAATCGCGTCGCCCAGGTGGCCGGCCAGATCGGCGGCGGTCATCGCGTGCGCCCCTTCATCGGCCTCGCTGAGGTCCCCGGCGAGGCCGTGCAGGTAAACGGCCAGGCGACAGGCGGCTTCGGCGTCGAGCAGTTGCGCGAACCATGCCGCGATCATGCCGGTCAGCACGTCGCCGGTCCCGCCAGTCGCCATCCCGGGGTTGCCGGTCAGGTTGATGCCCACGCGGCCGTCAGGGCTCGCCACGATCGTCCGGTACCCCTTGAGCACGACATAGACCTGGTGCGCGGTGGCAAAGCCCCGCGCGGCCGCCACCCGGTTCCGCTGCACCTCGTCCACCGGGATGTCCAGCAGACGTGCCATCTCGCCGGGATGGGGCGTGACGATCACATCGACGCCATCACGCCCGCGGATCTCTGACGGATCCTCGGCCAGCACGTTCAAGGCATCGGCGTCCAACACGAGCGGCACGCCACTGCGCTCGAGCAGGCCCCGCACGAGGTGGCGAGTGCCTGGACCGGCGCCGAGTCCGGGGCCGACGGCGATGACGTCCGCACCCAGCTCCAGTACCCGGTCGAGCGCGTCCTCGGCGACGTGCCCCTCGCGTGTCTCCCGCAACGGCTCCGTCATGTACTCAGCCGCCAGGCCGGCGACCATCGGCAGCACCGACCGTGGCGTGGCAATGGTGACCAGGCCAGCCCCCGACCGTAGCGCACCCATGCCCGCCAGGTGCGCGGCCCCGGACTTGCCGAGTGAACCCGCGACGACCAGCACGCGCCCGTAGTCGCCCTTGTGCGAATCGGCGACCCGCGGCTCCACGAGGTCTCGCATGTCCTCGCGCGCCAGCACCTCGATGTCGGGCCCCTCGACTTCCGCAATCACCGCCGATGGAATCCCAATGTCGGCAATCACCAGGTCGCCGCAGCGCGTTTCGGCCGGCGACAGCACGAGGGGAAGCTTGGGGGCCGCCAGTGTCACCGTCAGGGACGCGGTAATGCAGTCGCCAATGAGCTCGTGCGTGTCGGCCGAGAGCCCGCTTGGCAGGTCGACGGCGACGACCGGAACCCCTGAGCCGTTGATGTCGGCGACGACCGTCTGGAACAGGCCGGCCAGCGGCTCACTCAGGCCGGTCCCGAACATCGCGTCGACGATGAGGTCCGACGAGGTGATCGAGGGTGCGTGGAGTTCCCAGTCCTGCTCGTTGCCGATCTCCACGACCGCCACGCCCAGGCGCCCGAGGATCTCGAGGTTCTGGCGGGCATCCCCTCGCACGTCGGCGACGCGGCCGATCAGGAACACCGACACCTCGACCTCACGCTGCAGCAGGGTGCGGGCCACGACGAACCCGTCGCCGCCGTTGTTGCCCCGCCCGGACACCACCGCCACCCGCCGCTGGGCCAGGTCGTCGAACGTCGCCTCCATGGCCGCGACGACCTGCCGACCGGCGTTCTCCATCAACACGATCGACGGAATGCCAATCTCGTGGATCGTGAAACGGTCGGCTTCCCGCATCTGCGCCGCGTTCAGCACACGCATGTCAGGATCTCCCGTCGCGCGTCGCCCGCGCGCCTGTCCGGCAGTCTAGCACGCGGCCTCCTGCCACGGCTTGCATCCTCCGGACCCGCGCGGGTACGCTACTCAGCGGTCTCGGCACCGATGCCCGTCGCCGACGACGACCCTGGAAAGGCACATCATGGCAACCGCAGTGAGCATCAATGGTCGGCTGTGCAGCGAGCGCGACGCCGTGGTGTCGGTCTTCGACCACGGGTTCCTCTTCGGGGAGGGCGTCTACGAGGTCCTCCGGACGTACGGACACCACCCGTTCCTCTACGAGGCGCACATCCGCCGCATGCGCGACTCGGCCGCCCGCATCGCGCTCGGCGTGCCGTTCACCGATGCTGAGCTGCTCGGCTCGGTGCGCGACACCATGGCGGTCCTGCCGGATCTCACCGAAGCCTACGTTCGCATCCTGCTGACGCGCGGGGTCGGCGATTTCACGTACGACCCGAAGGCCTGCCCCACCCCGAC
>JAFNAJ010000456.1 GCA_017860085.1 Acidobacteriota bacterium
GAGATCGCCGAGTTCAGCGCCGACAAGGCTGCGTACTTCATCGGCGAGAAGGCGACGCTCACGGTCCGCTTCAGCAACGGCACGGGCCGCATCGATCCGAACATCGGCGCCGTGCAGAGCGGCGTGACGGTGCAGACGGAACCGCTGGACGGAACGCGCGAGCTGCGGCTCGTCGTCGAGTCGGCCGGCGGCACGGTGACACGCTCATTGCGCCTTCCGGTGCAGTACCGCGACGCCTACCGGACCCTCGGCACGAGCTTCCTGAGCCGCGGTCACACCGCCTCGCTCACGGGCGACGGCAGCGTGCTGCTGATCGGCGGGTCGCGCGGACAGGGTACCCTCTCCACCTCGATCGACCGCTTCGATCCGCGCAGCAACACGCTGCTCCGGGTCGGCAATCTCCGCAACGGGCGCGAGGGGCACCGGGCCGTCCGGCTGAACAGCGGGCGCATCCTGGTGACGGGTGGCATCTCAGGGCTGCTCGCGACGACCGCCGAGGTCGTCGACGAGCGCACGGGCGAGGTCAGTCCCACGGGAAATCCGCGCGTGCAGCGCGTGTCGCACACGGCGACTCGGCTCGGCAACGACCGAGTGCTCGTCACCGGAGGCTACAGCTCGGGGGAGGGTGCCGTATTCGGCATCAGCCGCACCGCCGAGATCTGGAACCCGGCGACGAACCAGTTCCGCCTGCTCGAGTCGACGATGCGCGTGGGACGTGCGGGTCACAGTGCGACCATGCTTCCCGACGGGCGCGTGCTGATCGTGGGCGGGCTGTCCGCGGACGCGAACTACCAGTTCGCCGAGGTGTTCGACCCGGCGACCGAGACCTTCTCGGTGTTCGCCGCCGTGGACAACCGTGAGCGCGGCCTGCATGCGACCGCGCAACTGCCGGACGGCACCGTCCTCGTGCTCGGCGGTGAGACCGAGGCGACCCAGCCCTTCTCGTCGGTCGTGCAGTTTCGTGGCGACAATGGTGGCACGTCGCAGATCCTCGCCAACCTTGTGCGGCCGCGGACGCTCGTCGAGGCGGCGGTGTCGAGGGACGGGCGCGTGTTCCTCTTCGGTGGAGAGGTCGGACCCGGGAACCTGACCACGGACACGGCCGAGGCGTATTCTCCTGCGAACGGCGGCATGCCGATCGCGAGTCTGCCTGGCCCGCGGGTCGGTCACACCACGACGTGGCTGACCGACGGTCGGTTCCTGATCGCGGGCGGCGAGGACGCCGACGGCCGGCTGGTCCCGTCGGTCCTGTTCTACGAATGACGGCCCTGCGGAGAGCGCGAGCCATGTCGAACCGGATAATTGCCGCGGTTCTTCTCTTCGTCGCGGCGTGGACGCACCCGGGCGGTGCGCTCCACGCCGCGGTCGTGGCCGAGACACATCGCCTGGAGGAGGCGCCGTACTACGTCAATGTCGGTCGGCGGCCGCCGGCGACCGGAACCTGTGCGGTCGTGTTCCCCGCGACGCCCGACCCGGAGTTTGCCCGCACGTTCGGCTACGAGAACCGCGTGGGCGAGATCGAGCCGCTGATCACAGCCGTCAACGCGCGGATCGACTCCAAGCAGGGGTGCGTGCGGGGCGTCCGGCAGATGCCGGACCCGGCGGGCGCACCGCGCGTTTACGTCGGCAGTGCGGAGAGCGACTACGCGCCACCCGACGTCGGCGACCAACGCGTCCCGGGTGATCGCTTCGCGCCGATGGTGCTGCACCTCGAACGGCCCGGCGTCGAATGGCGCGCGGCGGCCGGTGCGCTCGTCGTCCGGTCGGGTGTCCAGTACGCCGTCGCCATCCAGCTCGGGGTCAGCCACTACATGAAGGGCTACTCGGGCGTGTTCACAAAGGAGGTGGCGCTCGGGACCGGGTACCGGCAGCCGGTGAAGTTCCTGACTGCGGAGGACAAGCCGGTCGAGGTGCTGCATCTCACAGGCGTGCTCGTGGATCAGCAAGGCAGGGTCGTGCGGGCAGGAGCAGAAGGCGTCGTGCTGAGGGACACGCCATTCCTCGCTCAGACAGTCGGCGTGACGCGTACGTTCGATGCGCAGGAGCTGCAGCGTGTGCTGAGCCGCGAGCAGCGTCACGATCTGCCGGGTGCCCCGCTCACGATCGACGTGGCGCTCGACAACCTCATTGCCCAGCTCACGCGCTCCGAGGTGCGAGTGCCGGCGAAATAGGGGACATTCTCCTTTTCCGAAATAGGGGACATTCTCCTTTTCCGCTGGACAGGTGCGGAAAAGGAGAATGTCCCCTATTTCGGAAAAGGAGAATGTCCCCTATTTTCCACTATGTCCGCTGCAGTGCCGACTCGAGCGTGTTCTTCATCAGGATCGCAACGGTCATCGGGCCTACGCCTCCCGGCACCGGTGTGATCCAGCTCGCACGCTTGCGCGCGGCTTCGAACTGCACGTCACCGACGAGCTTGCCATCCGGCATTCGATTGATGCCGACGTCCACGACGATTGCGCCGGGCTTCACCCACTCGCCGGGGATGAGTCCCGGCTTGCCAACCGCGACGACCAGCAGGTCCGCACGCTCGACATGCTCGCGCAGGCCCTTCGTGAAGCGATGGCAGACAGTGACGGTGGCGCCGTCGAGCAGCAACTCGAGCGCCATCGGCCGGCCGACGAGGTTCGAGGCGCCGACGACGACGGCGTGCAGGCCCTTGGTCGAGAGCCCGCAGCGGTCGAGCATCCGGATGACGCCAAGGGGCGTGCAGGGCCGCATCAACGGATGGCGCAGCGCGAGACGCCCGACGTTGTACGGGTGGAAGCCATCTACGTCCTTGTCCGGCGAGATCGCTTCGATCACGGCTCGCTCGTCGATGTGCTCCGGCAGCGGCACCTGCACCAGGATGCCGTCGA
>JAFNAJ010000072.1 GCA_017860085.1 Acidobacteriota bacterium
TTGTCGCTGCACGGCCTCGACCGTCGCGTCGCCGCAAGGCTTCTGTCGATGCCGGCGGTCGGGCGCAGTCCGTTTCGCGTGCGCTTCGCATTCGGTGCGCTCACCGCGGCACTCTCGGCGTGGATGAGCAACACCGCCACGACGGCGATGCTGTTGCCTGTCGCCCTGGGCATGCTCAGTGGCCGGTCGGCTGCGCTCGGTGGACCGAACACCGCCCGTGGATTGCTGCTCACCCTCGCGTATGCCGCGTCGATCGGCGGCGTGGCAACCCCCGTCGGCACGCCACCCAACCTGATCGCCATCGGCATGCTCCACACGCTGTCCGGTATCGAGGTGGACTTCTTCAGGTGGATGGTGGTCGGGATCCCGATCTCCGTCGGGATGTATGCCGCACTGACCGTCTTGACGCGATGGCTCTATCCCGTGAGCGCTGCCGCGGCGCCGCGCGAGTCGGGGTCTGCCGTGCACGTCGCCGACGTGGCCCGGTGGGGCCGCGCGCAGACGAATTGCCTGCTCGCGTTCGGGCTTGCCGTCGCGCTCTGGGTCACCCCGGGCGTGGTGGCGCTCGGCTGGGGCGCGACGAGCGACGTGTACCGGCTCGTCAGCGGCCGGTTGGACGAGGGCGCGGTGGCGCTGCTTGCGGCCACCCTGCTGTTCGTCCTGCCGGTCAACTGGCGCGAGCGGCGCTTCACGCTGGGCTGGACTGACGCGGCGCGCATCGACTGGGGCACGATCCTCTTGTTTGGAGGCGGGCTCGCGCTCGGTCACCAGATGTTCGAGACGGGCCTGGCCGCGAAGATCGGCGAAGGACTCGTGGCCGTCAGCCGAGCCGACTCGCTCTGGACGATCACCGCGGTGATGACCACGGTCGCGGTGTTGACCACCGAGATCACCTCGAACACGGCGGCCACGAACATGCTCGTTCCCGTTGCCGTGGCGATCGCCGGCGCGGCGCAGGTCAGCCCGGCGCCCCCGGCCATGGGCGTGGCCCTCGGCGCCAGCCTGGCCTACATGCTGCCGATCTCCACGCCGCCGAACGCGATCGTCTACGGCACGGGGAAGGTGCCGGTGACCGAGATGATCAAGTGCGGCCTGCTCCTCGACTTGCTTTCGATTCTGATCGTGCTGGCCTCGCTCCGGGTCCTCTGCCCGATCCTCGGGTTGGCCTGAATGGACGTCTACGACCAGTTCCGCTACGGCGTCGCGTTCTTCCTCGTCGTCTTCGCACCGGCGTCGGTGCTCTTCTGGCTCGTCGTGCACCCGCTCGCTTGGTTCTGGCGGCGTGTGGGGCACTGGTGGGGCTACGTCGCGGGGTTCGCCCTCTCGGCGATCGCCGCGACGGTAGGTGTCCGACTGCGCGATGCCGTTGCGCAGACAGACCTCGGGGCGAGCGCGGTGTCAGCGGTGCTCGGCGTGCTGCTGCTGGGCGTCGCGATCGTCATGCGCCGGCACTGGCAGCGACAACTGAGCGCCGGCACGATGTTCGGACTGCCCGAACTCGCGCCAAAACAGTACCCCGGCCGGCTCCTGACGGACGGCATCTACGCGCACGTCCGTCACCCGCGCTACCTGCAGGTGGTGGTGGCAGTCGCCGGCTGGGCGCTGCTCGCCAACTACCTGGCCGCCTACCTCGCCGTGCTCATGGTCGTCATCGAGTTGGCGGCCATCATCCCGCTCGAGGAACGAGAGTTGGCCCACCGGTTCGGCCCGGAGTACGAGGCCTACCGCCGCCGCGTACCAGCCTTGATGCCGCGGTGGGGGCGTCGTTCGTGAGGGCCGGAGGATTTCTGCGGTTGATCTCGACCGAATCCTGCTATGTTCGAGGTCAGAGTCCACGTGTCGCACACGCCGTCGGCTCTCGGCAGTGAGCGTTCAGTGGGACGGGCGGGGCCATGGCTACTTCGATACTCGTGACGGTGGCGCTGGCGGTGGCCGTGTCGCCGATGCCGACCCGGGCCGTCCACCAGGCCGATGTTTCCGCGGGAGCCGGTCTCGTGGGTACGTGGCAGCTCGACCCAGAATCGAGCACACTCCCGCCACGCGACGGCATGCCGGACGAGGGTCAGGGCGGTATGGGCGGCAGACCGTACGGCAGCGGACCGGGCGGCGGCGGGTCGGGTGGCCGCCGGGGGCCGGGCATGGGCGGCGGCGCACCTGGCGGCCCTGGCATGCCAGGGGGCGAGCGATCGCGCCCGAGCGAAGAAGAGATCCAGCGGATGCGCGACCTGATGCGAGAGGCGCTGCAGGTGCCGACGCGGTTCACCATCGCCCGCGACGGTGAGGCGGTCGCGTTCATCGATGTCGACGGCCACGTCCGCAAGTACGTCCCCAACGGGAAGGCCGAGAAGCATCAGCTGACGGCGGGTACCATCCAGACGAAAACCCGTTGGGATGGTCCGGCACTTCTGATCGAGACCGAGGTTCGTGACGGGATGAAGCTGAGGCGGACGTACGCGCTCGAGCCCGGCACCGGCCGGCTCATCGTGACGACCAGCCTCGAGGGCCGGGGATCGCCTGACGATCGGCCGCCGCTCAGGGCCGTGTACGATCCCAGCTCGTAGCGCTGTCGCGCACCCCCGCGAGCGCGGGCAGGTGGCCAGGAGGAAGGACCCGTGATGGCACGGACGCTCGTCGCGCTGCTCTCGATTGCCCTCGCCGCCTGCGGTGGCGGTGGCTCGTCGTCGTCGGTGATCACGCCGCCGACGACCGACTCCACCTGTTCCACGAGCGGACAGGTGAGCTTCGTCCGCACGACGCTCCGGGACATCTACTACTGGTACAGGGAACTGCCCGACCCGAATCCTGCGGGCTTCTCTTCGCCGGAGGCGTACCTCGAAGCGGTGCGCTACCGTCCCCTCGACAGCTCCTACAGCTACATCACCTCGCGCGCCTCGAGCGACGCGTTCTACTCCGAGAGCCAGTTCATCGGGGTCGGCCTCTCGTATCGACAGACCGGGTCGACCGAGCTCCGGGTCACGCAGGTCTTTCCCGGGGGCTCGGCCGCGGCCGCGGGCCTGGCCCGCGGCGACTACCTGCTGGCGATCGGGGGCAAGCCCGTGGCCGAACTCCTCCAGACAGGGGAAATCGCCACGATTTTCGGCCCAGAACAGGTGGGCGTGACGGTCGCCATCGTGTGGCGCACCCTGGCGGGCGAACGGCGCGAGGCGACCCTCACGAAGGCGCTCGTCACCATCCCGACCGTGTCGGCCACGGCCGTCTTCCCGGCCGGCAGCGCGCGGGTGGGCTACATCTTCTTCCGCAACTTCGTGAGGCCGTCCATCGACGCGCTCAACACCGCGTTTGCCGAGCTTGCGGCCCAGGGCGTGACCGACCTGGTGCTGGACCTGCGCTACAACGGCGGCGGCCTCGTCGACGTGGCCCAGCACCTGGTGAGCCTCATCGGCGGCGAGTTCACCCAGGGGCAGATCTTCATCCAGCTCACGCACAACGACAAGAACACGGCGCGCAACTCCACGACGCGGTTCCTGACCGTGGCAGGCGCCCTTGGGCTGCCCAGGCTGGTCGTCATCCAGACGGGCGCGTCGGCCTCGGCCAGCGAAACCGTGGTGAACGGCCTCCGGCCGTTCATGCCCGTCACGACCGTAGGCGATCGATCGTACGGCAAGCCCGTGGGGCAATACGGGTTCAACTTCTGCGACAAGGTGCTCTTCCCCGTGTCGTTCCTGGTTGCCAACGCGCTGGGCGAGGCCGACTACTTCAACGGGATTCCAGCCGACTGTTCTGCGGCCGACGATCTGGATCGCGCGATCGCCAACCCGAACGAGGCTTCGCTCGCCGAGGCCCTCTACGTGATGAGCAACGGACGGTGCAGCGCTCGGGCGGCTGCGGAGGCCGAGATCCACGCGGACCGTCGGGCTGCTCTCACTGAAGGGCTGCCGAGGGACGGCTGGCGCCAGATGCTGAACGCGTGGTGAGCCCGGCCACGGTAGATTCTTCGCACTTGGTGCCCCGCGTTACCCGGCAAGTCTCGCGGACGACCCTGCATGTCCGAGCAACGCCCCACTCGTCAGGCGTCGGATGTTGGCCCCGCATTTGCAAACAGTCCATCCGACATCACCAGGACTTCGGGTGTCCTTCCGCTCCTGCCGGGTCGCCTCTTCCCAAGGGGATGAGGGGCGGCGTCGGCGAGTAGCAATGATGAAGCCGACCGATCAGTCGCTGGCTGACCAGATGCACCTCCACGAGGTGGAGATCGCTCGTCGCAAGGAACTCTTCGGGCTGACCCAGGAAGACGGCGGGCACCTGTCCATCGCCCGGTCCGCCATCCTCGAAGACATTGAGGCGATCGTCAACGAGTTCTACGAGCGGCAGACGTCCATCCCGGAGGTGGCCGTCGTCATCGGCGACCGCGAAACGCTCGAGCGCCTGCACGCGGCGCAGCGCACGTACGTTGGCGAACTCTTTTCGGGCTGCTACGACAGGGACTACGTCAACAGCCGGCTGCGTGTCGGCCTCGTGCACAAGCGCATCGGCGTCGAGCCGAAGTACTTCTTCGCGGCAGTCAAGGTCCTCCGGGACATTCTCCGTCGAGCCCTGAGCGACAGGCTCGCCGAATCGCCCCGCCTGCCGGCGACCCTGGATGCGCTCGACAAGGTGCTCTGCTTCGACGCCGAGCTCATCTTCGAGACCTACATGCAGACCGTGCTGTCGGAGCTCGAGGCCACCAGGGACCAGATGATCCAGTACGCGCGCGGCCTCGAGGAGAAGGTGGCCCAGCGGACACGCGAACTGGCCGATCTGTCGCGCACCGACGCGCTGACCGGTCTCCTGAACAGGCGGGCGTTCCTCGACGACCTTCACAGGGAGCTGGCTCGCGCGAAGCGGAACGCGGCCGCGCTCACGCTCGTGTGCTTCGACGTCGACGGCTTCAAGCTGGTGAACGACGCGCACGGGCACCAGAAGGGCGACGCCTTGTTGAACGCCATCGGCACGGAGTTGCTGGCGCTCACGCGCGAGGTCGACATCGCCAGCCGGTACGGCGGCGACGAGTTCCTCGTGGGGCTTCCCGACACCGACCTCATCGGCGCCCAGCTGTTCATGGAGCGGCTGGCCGTCAGGATCGAGGGCCGAACCGGCCTCACCATCAGCGTCGGCATCGTGCAGACGGGTCCCGAGCGTTTTCAGGGCGTGGACGAGTTCGTTCAGCGGGCAGACCTGGCGATGTACGACTCGAAGAGGCGTCGCACCGTGGCGGAGGGTACGGCACTAGGCTCGCCCGACACGAGCGCCGGTACGGGGGTCGACCTGGCCGAACGCGGTCAGCTCACGACACTGCCGTTCGGAAGCCCGCCGCGGCGCACGCGGCGGGCGTGACCCCACAGACCCGCCCCACTCCGGACTCCTGAGCCGGGACCGACTACAATGGGCGGGACCGGTGTCTCGCCTCCCCCAGCGAGCCTCGTCGTCCCACCGGTACCCACTCCCGAAGGAGGCCTTCATGTTCTTGAAACGAGGTGCGGTGTTTCTCGCCTGGACCTTCGTGGCGGCGCCGCTGGCCGCGCAAGAGGTGCCCGTCATCGAGCGCACGCTGTCGAACGGCATGCGGCTCGTGATGGTGGAGCGCCACGAACAGCCCACGATTGCCTTCGGCTGGATGGCCAGGGTGGGGAGCGCCAACGAGCGACCGGGAATGACCGGCATGGCCCACCTCTTCGAACACATGATGTTCAAGGGCACGAAGACGATCGGGACCCGCAACGCGGTGCGTGATGCCGAGCTCAACGATCTGCAGGACAAGGTGCAGGCGCAGATCCGCGAGGAGATGTCGATCCTCCGCGAGAAGCAGCGGCGGGGCGAGATCGCGAACATGATGGACCCAAAGGTCCGCACACCGCGCCTGCAGCAGTTGATCGGCGAGTTCGACCGCCTCGTCCAGGAACAGCGTGCGCTCGTCGTCAAGGACGAGATGGACAAGATCTACACGCAGGCGGGCGGCACCGGTTTGAACGCGAGCACGAGCACGGATCGCACGTTCTACATCGTGAGCCTGCCGTCCAACAAGCTCGAGCTCTGGTGCTGGATCGAGTCGGACCGCCTCGCGAACCCCGTGTTCCGCGAGTTCTACAGCGAACGCGACGTGATCCTCGAGGAACGCCGCCAGACGCTCGAATCGAGGCCGGACGGGGTGGTCAGCGAGGCCTTCAATGCCCTGACGTGGATGGCCAGCCCGTACCACTGGGAGGTGATCGGGTGGCCGAGCGACATCTCCCAGGTGACGCGCGAGCAGGCCAGCGAGTTCTTCGCCACCTACTACGCGCCCAACAACATCACCGCGATCCTCGTTGGCGATTTCGACCCGGAGAAGGCGTACGCGCTCGCCGAGAAGTACTTCGGGCGGATTCCTGCCAACCCGAAGGGCGTGCCGGACGTGATCACCATGGAGCCGCCGCAGCCGGCCGAGCAGCGGATGATGGCCGAGGTGGAGACCCAGCCGTCGCTGCAGGTGGACTTCAAGACCGTGCCCATGGTGCACAAGGACGCCCCGGCCTTGCAGGCCCTGGCCGGCATTCTGGGTGGCGCGCAGATGTTCATGGGACGGCCCGGCGGCCCGGGCGGCATGCGTCCTCCCACGGGGCGCCTGCAGAAATCCCTGGTGCTCGATCAGAAGATCGCCACGAGCGCGATGGCGTTCTCGCGCGGCATGAAGCTCGGTGGCCTGTTCACGCTGAGGGTCACCCCGGTTCCAGGGCGTAATCCGGCCGACCTCGAGTCGAAGCTCTATGCCGAAATCGAGAAGGTCGCCAGGGAGGGCGTGACCGACGAGGAGCTGCAGCGTTTCAAGAACGCGTCGCAAGTCGGCCTCTACGGACGCCTCGAGACCAACACGGGCATCCGGGAGACGCTCGCCCAGTTCCTCACGGTGGGCACGGTGGAGGACTTCGGGAACATCCAGAACGCCATCCAGTCGCTCACAACAGACGAAGTGAAGCGCGTGGCGGCTCAGTACCTGGTGAAGGACAGCCGCAACGTCCTCGTCACCACGCGCAGGGCATCGGCGTCAACGGCGCCGGACGATCCAGAACTGGCGGCGATGCCGGAAATGATGCGCGACCGGGTCCGGGCCCAGCTCGAGGCGCTCCTCAAGCTGGACAAGGGCCAGTTGACGGAGCAACTCGCAGCCCTCGAGGCTCGCGCGGCCCAGATGCCGCCGCAGGCCAGGCCTGCGTTCGACTACCTGCTCAAGAAGGGGCGGGAGCGGCTCCAGAAGCTGGAGGGCAAGTGATGGTCGTCAGAATCGCACTCGGACTCACACTCGCCGCGTCCGCGGCCTTCGCGCAGATTCCCGATCGGCCCGAGAAGCTACGGTTCGAGCCGATCACGTTCCAGACGCCGCGGGTGAAGGACTACCAGGCGAAGCTGAAGAACGGCATCCCCGTGTTCGTGGCCTCCACGGGCAAGGAGGGCACTCCGCTCGTCCGCGTCACCGCTTCGTGGCGGGGCGGGGCGTACCTCGATCCCAAGGGCAAGGAAGGACTGGCCGCGCTCGCCGGCTCGCAGATGACGCAGGGCGGAACCGCCACGCTCGACGCGGCCGCGCTCGAGGATCGCCTGGAGGCGCTCGCCGCCACGCTCACCAGCGCCTGCGGGGACACCAACTGCACCCTCTCGCTGCAGGTGTTGGAGAAGGATCTGAACGACGGGCTCGACCTCTTCGTGCAGGTGCTGACCGAGCCGGCGTTCGCCCAGGACCGGCTCGACCTCGCGAAGCGCCTGGCCAGCCAGCGCATCAGCCGCCGAAACGACGATGTGACGTCGATCGCGGGGTATCAGCTGGGCTATCTCCTGTTCGGCGATGGCTTCTTCGCGAGCGCGGGTGATACGAAGGCGAGCATCGATGCCATCACGCGCGACGACCTGAAGGCGTTCCACGCGCGCATGCTCCACCCGGGCAACCTCGTGGTCTCAGCGGCAGGCCGGCTCGATCGGAAAGTGCTGCTCGACACGCTGGACCGGAAGCTGGGGACGCTGGCGCCGCGCGCGGATGCCCAGGTCAGCCCGAAGGTGCCGGCCCCTGACTTCCCGCGGAAGCCTGGAATCTACGTCACCGACAAGGACGCGCCACAGGCCATGGTGCGGTGGGCGCTCCCCGGAATGCGGCGGACCGACCCGGACTGGCATGCGGCGTTCGTGCTGAACCAGGTGCTGGGCGGCTCGGGCTTCACCAGTCGCCTGATGAAGAAGATCCGATCTGACGAGGGACTCACGTACGGCGTGTACTCGACGCTCGAGCCGGGTCCGTACTGGCGTGGCGACATGACGGGCCGCGTGCAGACGAAGAACCGGTCAGTGGCCTACGTGCTGCGCCTGGCGCTCGACGAGATGCGCAAGCTCAGGGAGCAGCCGGTCACCGACGAGGAGCTGCGGGTCATCAAGGACGGCATCATCGAGGCATTCCCCAGTCAGTGGTCGAGCAAGCCGGTCATCGTCACGCGGTTTGCCGACGAGGCGCGGGAGGGGTGGCCGCCCGACTGGTGGGCCAACTACCGCGAGAAGGTCCAGGCCGTGACGCCGGCCGACGTGCAGCGGATGGCCCAGAGGCTGCTCGACCCGCAGCAGTTGGTGATCGTCGCGGTGGGAAAGGCGTCGGAGATGGAGCCGGGGGATCCGGACCATCCCGGCGCGCTCGCCGACGTGGCGCCGCTGCCGCTGGTGCGGGTGCCGCTGCGCGACCCGCTCACGCTCGCGCCGATGCGTTAGCGGGAGAGCGGGGGGCCCGCCCTCGGCGAGTCGGAGCGCGGCGTCCGTCACCGCTCGACGGGTGCCGCGTTCCTCAGCACGTTGACCGTGAAGAGCACCAGGGCCACGATCACCACCATCGACCCGAGCGCCACGAAAGGCTCTGACTGCCGTCATGCGGGTCCGGCCGACAGGAATGGGATGGGCGTGAACGGGGTCAGATGTGAAAAAAGTTGAGATTCAAGACCTGACCCCAGATCCCCGATGACCACGAACTCAGCCAAGCCAGGTTCCCCCGCGTTGCGCTTCGACATCGTGGCGGGTCTGACGGCCGCGGCCGTCGTCCTGCCCAAGGCGATGGCCTACGCGACGGTTGCAGGATTGCCCGTCGCCGTCGGCCTCTACACCGCCTTCGTCCCGATGGTCATCTACGCGCTGCTCGGCTCGTCGTGCGTGCTCAGCGTCAGCTCGACCACCACGC
>JAFNAJ010000457.1 GCA_017860085.1 Acidobacteriota bacterium
CGGTGTGCTCCGGCAGGTGCCTGAACACCTGCCGGAACTTTCAACTATAGCCTATTTCGCCGCTCTCGTCAGCCCGTGGCCGATCGGGAACATCCCCGGCAGCGAAATCGGCAGCTTGCCGCCAATGGGGATTTCCCCCGCCAGAGCTTTGGCGGCCGCACGCTCGGTGAAATCTGAGAACTCGTATCCGAGCAGCACCGCCGGCAGCTTCGGCAGGAATGTCGCAGTGTAGGGGTTGCCGAAGCAGACGGCCGCGAACGGCTTGTTCTGCGCCGCCACCGAGTCGAGCAGCGCGATCTGCGACTGGCTCAGGTCCATCCGGCCGCTGTAGGACGCGATGCGCACGAACACGCCGGCGATGACGGCGTCCGCGCGCTTCGCCAGCGCCCTGATGAGCTCGTACTCCGACGCGGTTGTCCGGTCCGTCACCTCGATGGTCGTGAGGTTCGCCCAGCGCTTCTTGAGCTCGGGGATCATCGTCCGGCTCGGAATGCCTTCGCGCCAGCCCGACGCGTAGTCGAGCACCGACAGGTACAGCACGTTCGCGTCGCGCGGGGCCGCCAGCGGCACCTGGTTGCGCTCATCCTTGATGAGCGTGATCCCGCGGTCATTGATCTCCTGCGCGACTGCCGCGTGCGCGCGCGTGCCGAACTTCGCCGCGATCCCGGCGGGATCCACCCGCCTGTTCACGTGCAGTCCGAGCCTCGCCTTCGCCCGGAGAATCCGTTCCACCGACGCGTTGACCTGCGCCTCGCCGATCTCGCCCGCCGCGACGGCCGCCTTGATGCCCTTGAACGCCGCGTCATCGTCCGGCGAGTGCAGGACGAAATCCACGCCGGCCTTGACGGCCTGGGCGGCGGCTTTGTCGTGCGAGAACATCTTCGAGATGGCGTCCATCGTCATCGAGTCGGTGAAGATGAGGCCGCTGAACTTCAGTTCGTCGCGGAGAATCCCGGTGAGGATGGGCCGGCTGAGCGTGGCTGGAATGCCGGGCGTCGGGTCGAGTGCCGGGAGGACGATGTGGGAGGACATGATCGCGTCGACGCCCGCGGCGATGGCGGCCTTGAACGGCACCAGTTCCACCTGGTCGAGGCGCTCGCGAGGGTGATTGATCACCGCGAGTCCCAGGTGAGTGTCGACGTTCGTATCGCCGTGGCCGGGGAAGTGTTTGGCCGTGGCGAACGCGCCCGTCGACTGGATGCCCCTGATGTACGCCACCGCCATTCTCGACACGAGGGCGGGGTCCTCGCCGAACGACCGCAGGTTGATCACCGGGTTGCGCGCGTTGTTGTTGACGTCAACGACGGGGTAGAAGTCGATGTTGACACCGACAGCGCGCGCCTCGGTCGCGCCGACGACACCCGCGTTGAAGGCCATCTGCTCGTCCCCTGTCGCGCCGATCACCATGGCGCGCGGCAGCCGCGTCGCGCCATGGAGGATGTAGGCGGCCCCGCCCTCGAAGTCGCCCGACGTGAGCAGCGGAACGGCCGATTCCGACTGGAGCCGGTCGAGGATCATCGCGGCTGAATACGGCTCGCCTTTGCGCGCTGCGTTTCCGCCGCCCCACACCGGGTTGAGCATCACTTGCGGCAGCGCCTCGGCGCTCCCGAACACGTGGAATCCGCCCACCTTCAGGTCGCGCACGAGGTGGCGCAGGCGCTCGAACTCGTCGCTGTCCGTGCTGAGATAGGCGGCGTTGATCGACGAGAAGAGCAACTGGCCGATCTTCTCGTCGAGCGTCATCTTCGCCAGAGTCCGCGTCACCCACAGGTCGGCGTCTTTCTGACGCTTCTCCGCCGCCTGCTTCTCCAGCCGAGCCTGTCTGGCGGATTGAGCCTGGCCCGCCGGCGCGGCCGCGATGACGACGAGGGTGGTTGAAAGAACGAGTGCGAGCAGAAGCGCCATTCTCCTCATAGTTTCCTCGAGAGCGATCAGCCGCAGCGTACCACGCCTGTCCATCGACGCTGAAGCGGCGACCTCCACGTCGACTCGCTTGCCCCATGTCCCATGTCCCCCGCCTTCTCCGCGGTCCGGCTTGCCCGCTCCTCCCACGGCTTCGGCGCGGCAGGCCTTGTCCCTTGTCCCATGCCCGTCGCCTCTCGCCTCTCGCCCCCTCGCCTCTCGCCTCTCGCCCCTCCCCTATCCCCTATCCCCTATCCCCTGAGATAATCCCCCCATGAGCCACACCGAGCACAAGAAGCTCTCGCCTGCGGTCGCCCACTGTTACATCCTGACGATCAGCGACACGAGGACGCTGGCCACCGACTCGAGCGGACGCACCATCTGCGACCTGCTGTGGGCGGACGGGCACTCGGTGACCGGACGCAAGGTCGTGCGCGACGAGCCCGACCAGGTTCGCCAGGCCGTGGAGACTCAGTTGGCCAACCCTGACGTGCAGGTGATCCTCACCACCGGCGGCACCGGGATCACGTCGCGCGACACGACGTACGAGGCGATTTCGGCCTTGCTCGAGAAGAGGCTGGACGGCTTCGGCGAGCTCTTCCGCATGCTCAGCTATCAGGAGATCGGCTCGGCCTCGATGCTGAGCCGCGCGGTCGGGGGCCTCGCCAGGGGCAAGGTGATCCTCGCGCTCCCGGGCTCGGAGCCGGCAGTCCGCCTGGCCATGACGAAACTCATCCTGCCGGAACTCGGCCACCTGGTTCGGGAGGCATCGCGGTAGGCGCTAGGGGCTGGGCGCTAGGGGCTAGTTTGATGCGGCTGTCGCCGCATGATTAGCGTGTTCAACTTCCCGGCGTACGAGCGAGGCTGACCAGCGCCTAACGCCGAGTCCCCAGCCCCAGAGGAGTACACAGTGATCCGTATGCGTCCGATTCTGGAGACGATCACCGTCCGATTCGGGAGACGATCACGCTGGAAGCGGCGCGGGAACAGATCGACAGGGTGATCCTGCCCATCGAGAGAACCGAGCGGGTTCGCATCGACCGGTCGAGCGGACGCGTGGTCGCCCACGCCGTCGGCGCTCAGGCCGACGTGCCCCCTTTTGCCAGGGCGGCGATGGATGGCTATGCCGTGCGAGCGGCCGATACCTTCGGCGCGTCGACTCACGATCCCCGCGTGCTGTCGTGGATCGAAACGGTCTTCACGGGCCAGGTGCCGACGAAGCTGGTGGGGCCCCGGCAGTGCACCGAGATTGCGACCGGTGCGCCGGTGCCGGACGGCTCCGACGCCGTCGTGATGGTGGAGGAAACCGAAAAGCTGCCCGATCACACGGTGCGCGTCTTTGGTCCCGTCTACCCTGGCCAGAACGTGACGAAGCAGGGGGCCGATATTCGTGCCGGCCAGCCGGTGCTGGAGCCGGGTGATGTGCTCAATCCGAGCCGAATCGGCGCGATTGCGGCCCTCGGTGTGATCGAAGTCGAGGTGTACGCGCAGCCTCGCGTAGCCATACTCTCCACGGGCAACGAAGTTGTCGAGCCGGGCCAGGCGCTCGAGCCCGGACACATCTACGACATCAACAAGTTCACGCTGAGCGCCGTCTTGCGCGAACACGGTGCGTGCCCGGTCCCTTACCCCACGGCACCGGACAACGTGCCTGACCTCGAACGTGCCTTGAAGGCCTGCCTGAAGGAGGACGTCGTCCTGTTTTCCGGCGGCAGCTCGGTCGGCGAACGCGATCTCATCCTCGACGTCGTCGCTCGCATGGGCGAGGTGCTCTTCCATGGCATCGCCGTGAAACCGGGCAAGCCAACGCTGTTCGGCACCATCGGTGGGAAGCCGGTGTTCGGCATGCCAGGCTATCCGACCTCGTGCCTGTCGAACGCGTACATGCTCCTCATCGGGCCGATCCGCAAGATCGCCCGCCTCCCCGAGTGGGCGCCGCGCATCGCCCGCCTCCCCCTTGGACAGCGCGTGGTGTCGACCACGGGGCGGCATCAGTTCTACACGGTGCGGATCGGGGACGGGCAGGCCATGCCCGCGTTCAAGGCGTCGGGCGACATCACGAGCATGTCGCAGGCGGACGGCTACATCGAGATCCCGCCGCACGTTGACGTCGTCGAAAAGGGCGAACCGGTCGACGTCAGGCTTTTCTGACGCCCGCCTGCCGTCACTTCTTGTCGTGCGCGTGCGGGGCCGCTCCCGCAGCGGCCGCGTGCCCGCCTGCCCCGGCGGCGTGAAGCGCCTCGACATAGTGCACGTAGTCCACATAGGCGGCCACGAAGGCCCGGCCGGCGTCGACGTTGTGGTCCGCGTGGCGCCGCGCCTCGAGGGTGCGGGCATAGCGGCCG
>JAFNAJ010000458.1 GCA_017860085.1 Acidobacteriota bacterium
GCGTTCGATCGCAATGGCTGGACGTACTTCACGCGTCAGGTCTTCGACCTGCACTATCCCGGCTACTACGACAGCTACCCGTCGCTGAACGGGGCCACCGGCATGACCTTCGAGACCGACGGGGGCGGCAACAAGGGGCTCGCCTACAAGTTGCCCGACGGCCGCATCACCACCCTCTTCGACGGCACGCTCCACCACTTCACGGGCGCGGTGGCGTCGCTCGTGACCACGGCGACGCATCGCGAGGCGCGGCTCTTCGACCTCTACCGATTCCGCGCCTCGGCCATGGCAGAGGCAGCCACCGACAAGGTGAAGCAGTTCGTGCTCGTGCCGGGGGCCGATCCGTCGCGCGCCGCCGAGTTGGTCGACCTGCTCGTGCAGCACGGCGTCGAGGTCTACCGGGCCACGGGGTCCTTCGCCTCGGCCTCGCACGCGGTGGCCACCGACGAGCTCACGAAGAAGACCTTCGAGGCCGGCGTCTACATCGTCCCAACCAGCCAGCCACAGAAACGCCTGATCAGGACGCTGCTCGACCGCGAGACGCCGCTCGAGGAAGGGTTCCTCGACACCGTCCGCAAGGCGAAGACCTACAACGACGGCGTCGGCGAGTCGGCGCCGAAGAAGTCGTATGGCTTCTACGACATCAACGCGTGGTCGCTGCCACTCGCTTATGGCGTCGAGGCCTACTGGAGCGAGGACTTCGTCCCGACATCGAGCCTCGTGCCGGTGCAGGGCGCGCCGAAGCCCGATCCCGTCGCCCCGGCGCGCGCCGCCTTCGGCTACCTGTTCGCGTGGAACGCCAAGGGTGCCACGCGGCTCGTCTCCGCGCTGTGGAAGGACAAGTACCAGGTGGCGCTGGCGACCGAGCCCTTCACGCTCGGCGGGCGCGCGTTCCCCGGCGGCACCGTGCTGGTTCGCACGGGCACCAACCCCGACTCGCTGCACCAGCGCATCGCCGATCTCGCGAAGACGCACGGCGTCGAGCTGGTCCCGATCAACACGGCCATGGTCGAGACGGGGCGGGATCTCGGCGATCGGACGGTCGTCGATCTGGAGGTGCCGTCGGTCGCGGTGGTCACCGAGCTGCCGACGAGCACGACCGCCTACGGTGCGATCTGGTACCTGCTCGAGTCGCGGTACCAGGTGCCCTTCACGGCGTTGCGCGGCTTGGACCTCGGGGCGGCCGATCTGTCGAAGTACAACGTCATCGTGCTGCCCGACGGGCCGACGCAGGGCTACGCGCGCGTCCTTGGCGAAGACGGCGCGGCACGCCTCAAGGAGTGGGTCCGGAACGGCGGCACGCTCGTGTGCATCAAGGGCGCGGCGGTGTGGGCGTCGGGCGAGAAGGTCGGTCTCACGACGGCGCGTGACCGGTATACTTTGCCGCCGGACGACAAGGATGCGAAGGACGCCACGGCGAAGAAGGACCCGCCGAAGCGCATCGACACCGTGCCGGGCGCCTTCGTGCGGGTCAACGTCGACGCCCAACACTACCTCGGGACCGGCATCGACAGCCCGGTGTTCGCGCTCTTCCGGTCGAACGTCGTTTTCAACCCGAGCAAGAAGGGAGCCCGGGTGGCCTCACTCGATGGCGAGCGGCCGGTCGTGGCCGGGTTCGTCTTCGACGAGTCGCGCGAACCGCTCAAGGGCGCCCCGTTCGTCTGGGACGAACCGACGGGCCGCGGCCACGTCACCCTGTTTGCCGACGATGTGACGTTCAGGACGTTCCTGCACGGGGCGCACCGGTTGCTGCTGAACGCGATCCTGATCGGGCCGAGCATGGGACAGGAACAGCAACGCTACTGAGGCGTCGCTGGTGGTGCCAGGGTGCCCGGAGCAGCCATGAATGACGACCTCGTCCGCTGGACACTGCAGGTTGCGGCGGTCGCCGTCCTGGCGCCGATCAGCGGGCACGCCGAGCGTGCGAGTGAGTCTCTGGCTCCTCGCGCGGGAGAGGCCAGCGTGACGCGCGTCTACGTCGGAACCTACGCCAGCGGTGGCGGTCGAGGCATCTATCGCCTCGACTTCGATCGTTCCACGGGAAGGTGGGCGAGCGAGCCGACGCTCGCTGCCGGCTCGACGAACCCGTCGTTCCTTGCCCTCCACCCCAGCGGGCGGTTCCTGTACGCCGTGAACGAGCTGCAGGACTTCCAGGGCAAGCCGACGGGAGCCCTGAGCGCGTTCGCGGTGGACGGGTCGACGGGACGCCTCACGCTCCTGAACGAGCAAGCCTCGGAAGGGCTCGATCCCTGCCACCTCGTGGCTGACGCCTCGGGCCGAAACGTCCTCGTGGCCAACTACACGAGCGGGACCGTCGCCGTGCTCCCCGTGTCAGCCGACGGACGCCTCCAACGCGCCTCGGCTGTGCGTCGCGTGATCGGGTCGGGTCCCGTCCGCGGGCGCCAGGAGGGCCCCCACGCTCATCACATCACGATTGACGCATCGGGACGGTTCGCGCTCTGGGCCGACCTCGGATCGGACCGCGTGCGGGTCGACCGGTTCGACGGCACGGCGGGGCGGCTCGAACCAAACGACCCTGATGGCGTTGCGATCGAGGCGGGTTCTGGGCCACGTCACCTGGCGTGGCACGCCACCGGGCGGGTCCTCTACGTGCTGAACGAGTTGAGCTCCACCGTGTCGGCCCTGCGATTCGACGCCGCGCGCGGTGTGCTCGTTGTGTTTCAGACGGTTTCGGCGCGGGCCGCCGGGGCCAGCGGTGTGAACGACTCTGCGGAGATCGCCGTCGCTCCGGACGGGCGGTTCCTCTATGCCTCGAACCGGGGCGACGACGACATCGCCGTTTTCGCGATCGACGGAGCCACGTCGGGGCTCACGCCCGTCGGGCAC
>JAFNAJ010000073.1 GCA_017860085.1 Acidobacteriota bacterium
ACCTCTTCGAACAGTTCCAGGGCTGCCGTGCCCTGGCCGGCAATGACGTCGGGATGGTCGAACGGCGGCACCAGCGTGAGCCCTCGCTCCTCCGCGAGCTGCCGACCGATCGCCTCGCGATTCCCCGTGGCGCGGTCGTACGTCACCACCTGGCCTCCGTAGCCGCGTGTGGCTTCGAGTTTCACCGCGGGCGCATCGTCCGGCATCACGATGGTCACCGGGATGCCGAGCATCCGGCCAGCCAGCGACATGGCCTGGGCGTGATTGCCCGACGAGTAGGTCATCACGCCTCGACGTCGCTGGTCGGGCGTGAGCTTGGCGAGCGCGTTGTAGGCGCCACGAAACTTGAAGGCGCCGGCCCGCTGGAAGTTCTCGCACTTGAAGAACACGTCGGCGCTCGTGCGCTCGTTGACGGTGCGCGAGGTGATCACGGGCGTGCGGTGGGCGACGCCGGCCAGCCGCGCGGCCGCTGCCAGCACATCGTCAAACCCAGGAAGGTGGATCGCGTCGCTCGATGACATCGAGGCCGCATTCTACATCCGGAGCCCGCTGTATACTGCGGCACCACGCGTGACGCCCGATCGCAACCCTCAGGGCCGGCCCGCGTGAGGAGGACCCTGCCATGGTGACCCGCCGCTCGTTCCTGTGGATGTCATCGCTGGGTGCGGCCGTTGCCGGTGCGCCACGTGCGCTCGCGCAGTCGGTCCCCCAGGGCGACGCGGCACTGCCCCCGTCGATCGCCAGCCTGTCGTCCATGCGCGATCGCGCCGTGGCGATCAGCAAGGACGAACGGGCCGCGAGGGTCGAAAAGGCAAAGCGGCTGATGGCCGGGGAGAAGATGGATGGCCTGATGCTCACGGGTGGAACCTCGATGGTCTACTTCACCGGCATGCGGTGGTGGCTCAGCGAGCGGCTGACCGCCGTGATCATCCCGGTCGAAGGCACAGCGTTCGTCGTCACACCCGCCTTCGAGGAGGAGCGCACGCGGGAGCAGTTGGCGGACGGGCCGCTCGACAAGGCCGACGTCCTCACGTGGCAGGAAGACGAGAGCCCCTACGACCGCGTGGCGCAAGGACTGCGGGCGCGCGGGATCGTGACCGGTCGCCTCGGCATCGAGGAGACCGTCCGGTACGTGTTCAGCAGCGGCGTGAGTCAGGCCGCGACGGCGCTGACCCTCACGAGCGGGACTCCCGTGACCGCCGGGTGCCGCATGGTCAAGGACTCGCACGAAATCGCCTTGATGCGACTGGCCGCCGAGGTCACGTGGAAGGCCTACGAGGCCGCCTGGAAGGCCCTCAAGGAGGGCATGACGCAGGCCGACTTCGCACGGCTCGTGCAGTCGGCTCACCAGCGCCTCGGTTTCACGGGGGGTGCCGGGGTCCAGGTCGGCGAGTACTCGGCACTTCCCCACGGTTCAGTGCAACCGCAGGTCATCCGCGAGGGCACGATCCTGCTCATGGATGGAGGGTGCAGCGTGGAGGGGTACGCGTCGGACATCAGCCGGACGTTCGTGCTCGGCAAGCCGACCGACAGGATGAAGAAGGTGTTCGACATCGATCGCCGCGCACAGGACGCGGCGCTGGCTGCGGCCCGGCCCGGCGTGCCGTGCGAGGCCGTGGATCGGGCGGCACGCACGGTGGTCGAGGACGCCGGTTTCGGCCCAGACTACGCGTACTTCACCCACCGCGTCGGTCATGGCATGGGGATGGACGGCCACGAGTGGCCGTACCTGGTCCGCGGCAACACGTTGCCGCTCGCGGCCGGGATGACGTTCAGTAACGAGCCGGGGATCTACATTCGTGGCGAGTTCGGCGTACGGGTCGAGGACGACATGCTGATCACCGAGAACGGCGCCGAGTTGTTCACGCCCCAGAGTCCGTCGCTCGAGAATCCATTCGGGACATAGTCGAATCTCGGCGCTCGACGTTCGGCAGAGACTCTCAGTTGCGGTAGGGGGGCTTCAGCCCCGCCTGGTCGCGCAGTCGATATCAGGCGGCAATCGCGCGCAGACCGCCGACCAGACGGTCGAGGCCTTCCTCGACCGTGGCCTGATCGAGGGCGCCATACGACACGCGCAGGTGGCACCCGTCGGTCAGGCCAAACGCCTCGCCGGGCACGACCGCCACGCGGTGCTCCCGTACCAGGCGCTCGGCCACCGTCATCGAGTCGAGCATCCGCGATCTCCGCGAGCCGCGCGTAGACGGCGCGGCGAACGCCGGCCAGACGGGTCACGTGCGTGTCGCAGTACGACCGGCCCTCGCCAAGCGCAGCCAGGGCGCTGCGCTGCGACACGCGCGCCGGACAGATGAGCACGGTGTCCTGGATCTTGTTGACGGCCTCGACGAGGTGCGACGGCAGCACCATGTAGCCGATGCGCCAGCTCGCCATCCCGTAGCTCTTCGACATCGAAAAGAGCGAGATGGTGTGCGATCCGGCCGCGTCCATGCTGCCGGGCGAGAAGTGCCGTGCGCCATCGTAGACGAAGTACTCGTACGCCTCGTCGTGAATGTGGTAGATGCCCCGCACCGCGCACAGCTCGTTGACCGCTCGCAGCGCCGCTTCGGGATACACCGCGCCGCTCGGGTTGTTGGGCGAGATGGTCACGACGGCACGGGTGCGTGAGGTGACCGCCTCCGCAATCCGCTCGGGCACGAGCTGGTATTGGCCATCGGTCGCCACGGCGACCGCTCGACACCCGGCGATTCCCACGGCCATCTCGTGGTTGAAGTAGTAGGGAGCCTGCAGGATCACCTCGTCGCCTGGATCGGCAGTGGCGAGCACGGCGTTCATGAAGGCCATGTTGGCGCCAGCCGTCACGACCAGGCGCGACTCGGTCCCGAGGCGGATGCCGTTGTCCACCGCAAGCTTGCCGGTCAAGGCTTCGACGAGCTCGGGGTCTCCCTCGACGGGGCCGTAGAGATGGTCGGCCGGATCGGCACCGAATCGCCTCGCGGCGTCGAGCGCCGCCGGCGGGGGCCCGTACGACACCACGCCCTGGCCCAGCGAGATCGTGCCCGGGGTCTCACGAATCCACCGCCCCAGGATCGGGATCACGGGCGCCTGCACGCCGTGCACGCGCGGCGACTCGGGCATGGCGCGCATCATACCCGGTCGAGGCTGGCCACGTACTTCCGCAGGAGTTCGAACAGCACCACGCCCCCGGCGGTGGCCACGTTGAGGGATCCCTTCATCCCACGCATGGGGATGTGCACGAGGGTGTCGGCTGCCTCGACGAGCGACGGACGCACGCCCTCGACCTCGTGCCCGAACACGAGGCAGACGGGAAACGCCGGGTGCCACTCGAACACGTCCACCCCGCGAACGTCCGTTTCCACGACGGCGATCTCGTAGCCGGCGCCGCGCAGTGCGTCGACTCGCGGCCTCGCGTACCGCACCGACTCCCACACCACGTGGTCTTCGGCCCCAAGCGCGGTCTTCGTGATCTGCCGGCTGGGAGGACACCCGGTAATGCCGGCAAGCACGAGGCGCTCGAGCCGGACGGCGTCCGCGGTCCGGAAGAACGCACCCACGTTGTAGAGGCTTCGCACGTCGTCGAGCACGACGACGACGGGCAGCGTTCCCACGTGGTCGAAGGACGCGGCCATGCCCTACCCGACCTGCTTCGAGGAGCGGAGCACGGACAGGCCGAAGATGACCAGGCCCAGGCCAAGCAGCGCCGTGGCCTGTGGCCAGAGCGTCTCCAATCCGACCCCTTTCAGGAAGATGCTGCGGACGATCACGAGGTAGTACCGCAGCGGCAGGATGTAGCTGAACTGCTGAATCACCCTGGGCATGTTCTCGATGGGGACGATGAAGCCAGACAGGTAGACCATCGGCATCATGATGAAGAACGCGGTCGTCATCATCGCCTGCTGCTGCGTACGGGACACCGTCGAGACGAAGAGGCCGAGACCGAGCGTGTTGAGCAGGTAGACCAACGTCAGCCCGAGCAGCAAGAACGGGCTGCCGCGCAGGGGCACCTCAAACCAGAACACGGCCAGGCCCATCACGAGGATCACATCGACGAGTCCAATGAGGCCATACGGCAGCAGCTTGCCCACCATCAGCTCCGAAGGCGTGATCGGCGTCACATTGAGCTGTTCGAGGGTCCCCTGCTCCCTCTCGCGCACGATGGCCATGGCAGTGAGCATGGTGGTCATCACGAGGAGAACCAGGGCGAGCACGGCCGGCACCATGAAGAGACGGCTCTCGAGTTGCGGGTTGAACCACACGCGCACCTCGACATCGAGCGACCCCTTCCTGAGCACCGGGAGCCGGGCTGTCGCCAGATCGGCAGCGTACCCGGCTACCAGTGTCGAGGCGTAGCCAATGACGATGTTGGACGAGTTGCCGTCGGTGCCGTCGACGATCGCCTGCACCGTGGCTGGCTCGCCGCGCGTGATCCGCTCGCCATAGCCTTCGGGCACCACGAGGCCAAGCCACGCGTTCGCGGTGAGCAGGTCGTCATCGATTTCGTTCACCGACGTCCGCGTGCCGGTGATCCTGAAATAGGGGGATGCCTCGAAGCGGCTCAAGAGGTCGCGGCTGGCGGCCGTGCCGTCGTGGTCGACGACGACCGTCGGCACGTCCTGGATGTCGAGCGTGGCCGCATAGCCCAGGAGCAGCAACTGGACGACCGGCGCAACCAGCACGACGCGCAGCGCCCGCGGGTCGCGCCGCAGCTCGACGAACTCCTTCACGATCAGGCTCCGGATGCGGCGCATGGTCGTCTGCAGCCTGTCTCACTCCCGTTCGCGGGCCAGGCGCACCGATGCCAGCCCGAGGACCAGCGTGGCGAACACCAGCAGGGCCCCGACCTGCGGCCAGATCTCCGCCACGCCCACGCCCTTCAACACGATGCCGCGCAGCGCCGACAGGTAGTAGCGAGCGGGCACGATGTACGTGACGTACTGGAGGAACACCGGCATGTTCGCGATCGGGAAGATGAAGCCCGAGAGGACAATCGTGGGAAGAAACGACGTGATCAGGGCAACCTGGAAGGCGAACTGCTGCGAGTTGGCGATGGTCGAGATGAACAGGCCGAAGCCGAGCGCGGCCACGAGGAAGAGCGCGGTCACACTCATCAGCAGCGGCCACGATCCCCGCATGGGCATGTCGAACACGAGCATGCCGGCGAGGAGGATGCTCATCGAGGACACGAACGACAGGAGCAGGTAGGGCAGGGCCTTCCCCACCACGTACGACAGGGTGCCGATCGGCGCCATCCGGATCTGCTCCATCGTGCCGAACTCCTTCTCGCGGACGATGGCCAGGGCCGTGAGGACGACGGCCGTGAATGTGGCGATGAAGGCGATGAGACCCGGAACGAGGAAGATCGTGCTGCGAAGCTCGGGGTTGAACCAGACTCGCGGCTCCAGGGCAATTGGCGCCGTGACGGCCACGCCCAGGCGTTCGGCCCGCAGCGCCACCGACACGCCCCGCACGATCGCATTGGCGTAACCCACGACGGCATTGGCCGTGTTGGCGTTGTCGCCGTTGACGATCACCTGCACGGCGGCGTCGCGACCCGACTCGAGTCGGCGCGCGGTGGCTTCGGGAATCACGAGCACGGCGCGGGCCCGATCGCTGTCGACGAGCGCGCGGATCTCGCGCTCGTGGTCGATGGTCGCGACGAGATCGAAGTAGCCGGAATTGACGAACGCCGAGACGATGGCGCGGCTCGTGGCGCTGTGGTCCCGATCCTGCACGGCCAGCCGCACGTGGCGGATGTCGAAGTTGAGCGCGTACCCGTAGAGCAGGAGCAGGAAGAACGGCATGAAGAGCACGATCGCCAGCGTTCGGGCATCGCGCACGATCTGCCGGAACTCCTTGAGGCCGATCGCCAGCGCGCTCTTCACGGTCGTCTCTCCCCAGCCGCCACGGCATTCGCCTCGCTCGCGCGCTCGACGACGTCGAGGAAGACGTCCTCGAGCGACGGAAGGACCAAGCCGGCAGCTGCGACGTCGAGGCCGCCCGCGCGCACCCAGGTGACGACATCATCCACCGAAGTCTCCGGGCTGCGAAGCACGGCGTGCACGTCGGTGCCGAACACCGTCGTCTTCTCGACGGCCGGGTGCTCGTCGAGCCGTCGCATGACGGCGACCGGCTGCAGCGTCTGCACCTCGATGATGGGCCTTCCCGAGAACACGCGCTTGAGCTCGGAGGTGGTGCCCAACGCCGCCAGCCGTCCCGCGTGTATCACCGCGATGCGGTGACAGTGCTCGGCCTCGTCGAGGTAGTGGGTGGTGACGAGCACCGTCACGCCCTCGGCCGCGAGCCGCCTGATGAGATCCCAGAAGCGGCGCCGTGAGAGCGGGTCGACCCCGCCGGTAGGCTCGTCGAGAAACACGATGGGCGGCTCGTGCAGGATGGCGCACCCGAGTGCGAGACGCTGCCGCCACCCTCCAGCCAGGTCACTCGTCAGCTGATGCTCGCGGCCGGTGAGGCCAGCCATCTCGATGGCAAAGCGGCGCCGGGCCTCGAAGCGGGATCCCCGGATGCCGTACACGCCGGCGAAGAACCGGATGTTCTGGTCGACCGTCAGGCGCTCGTAGAGCGAGAAGCGCTGAGACATGTAGCCGATGCGGCGCTTGACGCCTTCGGGATCGCGCCTGACGTCGACGCCGCCCACGGTGGCGGACCCGGACGACGGGACGAGCAGGCCGCACAGCATGCGAATGGTCGTCGACTTGCCGGCCCCGTTGGCACCCAGGAACCCGAAGATCTCGCCGCGCCGGACGGTGAAGCTGAGGCGATCCACGGCGACGAAGTCGCCGAAGCGTCGCGTCAGCTCACGGGCGTCGATCGCGGCATCGCTGGCTCGTTCGCCGAGCGCCGGACGCCGAGAGCCGAGCCCCGAATCCCCAATCCCCAGGTTCGAGCCGTTCATTGTCGTCCGACCGCCCGTTCGAGCTGCGCCTGGGCAAGGCGCGCAGACGCGAGCGCCCGCGTTTCATCGAGTTCCGACTGCAGCTGCACGACCTGTGCGTCGAGCACTTCGGTGCTGGTGGCCACGCCGGCCGTGTACCGGTTGCGAAGGACACGGTGCGCCTCGGTCGCGCTTCGCACGGCCTCTCTCGCCGAGACCAGGGCAGCACGCGCGGTTTCGAGATCGATGCGTCGCTGACGCACCTCGGCCTCCAGCCGCGTGTCGAATTCGGCCAACCGCTCTTCCGACGCGCGGCGGGCCGCGTCACTCGTGGCCACCTCGGCGCGCACCCGTCCACCGTCAAAGAGGGTCCACGACGCGTTGACGCCGACGTCCCACGACTCCTGCCAGATGTCCTCGCGCGGGAAGATCTTGGGGTTGGGGCGCGCGAGATCGACGCCGCCGCCCACCGCCACCACCGGCCGCTTCCCGGCGGCTGCCGCGTCGGTCCTGGCGCCGGCCGCGGTCACGCGCGCGTCGAGCGCCGCACGATCGGATCGCTGCTGCCGTGCCTCGTCCAGCAGCGCGGGCACGTCAGCGATCGGTGCGGGCGGCGCGACGAGTGGCTCCACGGGCTCGACCGGGGTTTCGTGAGGAATACCCGTGAGTCGACGCAGCTCGAGCGCCGACGTCTCGACCAGGTTCTGCGCCTCGACGAGCAGCGTGCGCTGCAGCGCGTGCCGGGCTTCCGCCTGCGTCACGTCGCTCGGAGGCACCAAACCGGTGCGGAGTCGGGCGCGGGCGTCCGAGAGCTGGGCCTCGACGCGGCCGAGCGCCTCCTCGACCACACGCACCGCTTCCCGCGCAGTCACGACCGCCCAGTAGGCGCGGGTGACCTCAAAGCGCAGGTCGGTGCGCCCGGCGGCGACGTCGTGGGCGGCCGCCTCGGCCTCCGCGCTCGCCGCTCGAACCAGCGCGTCCACGCGGCCGCCGGTGTAGACGAGCCACTGCAGGTCGAGACGGCTGCGCCAGTTGTCAGGCACGTCAGGGTAGATGACCCGCAGGCCCGCGCCTGGCTGGAGGATGGCGAACTCGTCCACGTGGTTGGTCCGGCTGTAGCCGCCGAGGGCTGCAACCTGCGGCCGGTCACCCGAGCGGGCGATCCCGATGGCCGCGGTGCTCGAGTCGCGGCGCGCGCCGAGCTCGGCCAGGCGGTGGCTGGTTTCGTAGCCGCGGGCGATGGCCTCCGCCAGCGTGAGGCGCACCGGGCCTGGCTGTGCTCGGGCAGGGGAGGCCGACGCCAGCGCAACGAGAACGAGGGCGAGCGTCGTTCGTGCAGTCGAACATCTGGCCATGGTCATACCGCTCCGTCAGTCGAGTAGCCAGCGTCGGGGCGGACATCCTCGACAACCGTTGTCCTGGCCGTCTCGCTCGCCAGGAGGTCGATGAACAGGTCTTCGAGCGAGGCGTGCACCACGCGAACCTGGGCGTCGATGCCGCCGGCCGACTCGAGCTGGCGTGTCAGCCACGTCACGGCGGCGTCGCCGCGGCGGTCGCGCAGCTGCACGTGCATTCGCTCCCCGAAGGCCTGGAGCTGTTCGACCCCGTCGAGCGCAGTCAGGACCGTCTCGACCTTGTCGTGCGGCGAGCCCACGACCTCGAGGATCTCGCCGCGGTACCCGGCGCGAAGGGTATTGGGGTCGTCGAGGGCCATCAGGTGGCCGTCGTGCAGGAGCGCCACGCGGGAGCAGCGTTCGGCTTCGTCGAGGTAGGGCGTCGCCATCACGATCGTCAGCCCCTGCTGCAGGAACTCCGACAGCAGCTTCCAGAACTCGCGACGCGACACGGGGTCGACCCCGGTGGTCGGCTCGTCGAGCAGGATGAGATCGGGCTCGTGCACCAGCGTGCAGGCGAGTGCGAGCTTCTGCTTCATGCCGCCCGAGAGCTTCGCAGCGAGGCGCGAACGGTACGGCGTGAGCTGGGTGAGCTCGAGCAGTCGCCGGCGACGCTCGTGGTATCGCCACATCCCGTGAATGGAGGCAAAGAACGCGATGTTCTCGTCGACGCTGAGGTCGCCGTAGAGGCTGAACCGCTGCGAGAGGTAGCCGACCCGTCGTGTCAGCGCCCGGTGCTCGCGCACCGGGTCGAGCCCGAGCGTGCGAGCCCTGCCGGATGTGGCCCCGAGCAGGCCGGCCATGAGCCGAATGGTGGTGGTCTTGCCGGCGCCGTCCGGCCCAATCAGGCCGAACATCTCGCCGCGCCGCACCTCGAGGGTTACCCGGTCGAGCGCCGTTGTCGCGCCGTAGCGGCGGGTGACCGTCTCGAGCGACACGGCGGGTGCGGTCAGTTCCTGCGACACGGCAGCCTCACTGCCCCTTGTCGACAGGCGAGGCGGGGCGGGCGTCGGTCGGTGCCAGCCCGAGCTCGGCCTCCACGGGCATGCCGGGCTTCAGCACGCCCTCCCGGTTGTCCACGGTCACCTTCAGTCGGTAGACCAGCTTGGATCGCTCCTCGGCCGTCTGCACGTTCCGCGGCGTGAACTCGGCCTTCGGCGAGATGTACGACACGCGTCCCGCAAGGCCCGAGCCGCCAGCGTCGGTGAACACCGTCGCGGCCTGTCCGAGGCGCACGCGTGGCACGACGGGCTCGTCCACGTAGACGTTCGCCCACGCATGGTCGAGGTCCGTCACCACGACGAGGGTGGATCGGGGCATGACGATCTCGCCCCGCTCGACCAGCTTCTCGGTGACGAGGCCCGCCACGGGAGAGACGACGGTGGCGTCGCGCAGCGCCTTCTCGAGGGTGGCAATCTGCGCATCGGTCCCCTGGAGCCGCGCACGCGCCCCATCGATCTCCTCGCGTCGTGCGCCTGCCTTGAGACGCAGGTACGTTTCGCGCGCGGCCCGTACGCGCTGCCCGGCGCTGAGGACTCGTTGTCCCGCCACCTCGACCCTCGTCCGGGCATCGTCACGCTGCTTCTCGGAGCCCGAGTTCGACTTGAGCAGCTCGTCGAATCGCTTGAAGTCGAGTTCGGCCGACGACTGCTCGGCGCGGGCGCCTGCCAGCTCGGCCTCGGCGGCTGCCTGCTGAGCTTCGGCCTGGCGGATGTCCTCGTCTCGGGCTCCCGCGAGCAACAGACGCAGTTGGGCGTCGGCGGCGCCCCGTTCCGCCCGTGCCCGTGCGAGCGCCAGTTCGGTGTCGGCCGTGTCGAGGCGTGCAACGACGTCGCCGACCGCGACGTGGCTGCCTTCGTCTACCGGGAGTTCCACGAGCCGCCCCCCGACCTCCGGGGCGAGGCGGACCTCGGTCGCCTCGACGTAGCCGGAGGCCCGCACCAGATCAGCAGGAGGACGATCCCGGCAGGCGGCTGCCGCGGCGGCGAGCAGGAGGGCTGTTCCTACACAGAGCGGGCGAGACTGGGAGTGCCGGTGGGGCGTCATGCGTGTGCTCCAGAGCCTGCAGGCCCGGTTCCGTCCGGTCCCGCGTTGAGCATGGCCAGGGCGAGGTGTTGCAGATGCTCGATGAGTTGCGACTCGTCCGGGGTGGGCAGATCGAGGCCGATCTTCGCGGCCGCGGCCGCCCGCATCGGCCCGCTGGCGGTGAGCATCGCCACGGGCCCGAGAACCGAGAAATACGCCAGCATCGGGTCGACGGGACGGAAGCTCCCGGCGGCGACGCCCTCGCCGAGCACTTCGGCGAAGGTGAGAGGGATGACGAGCAGCAGCCGGATCGACTCGGCGTCGAGATGGGCGCCGTGCTCCACCATCTCGCGCATCATGATCGGCGGAAACTGTGGCCGCTGGGAGATTTCCTGGGCGAAGGCGGCCACCAGTCGCTGCAGTTTCTCGGCGGGCCGCGCGGGCGCATCGACGATCTCCCGCATGCGGGTGCCGACGGCGCGAAAGATCTCGCGAAGCATCTCGCGGTAGAGACCTTCCTTGCTGCCGAAGTGGTAATAGACCATCGCCTTGTTGAGGTGTGCGCGTCGCGCGATGCGCTCGACGCTGACGCCGTCGTAGCCTCTCGCGGCGAATTCGGCCGTCGCGGCGGCGAGCAACCGCGAGCGTGAGCCGGGGCCGGCTTTGCGGCGAGGTCGGGCCATAAATAACTAACTAGTTAGTTAATTCATCGGCCTGGTCAATGTCAAACCCAGAAACCGGGTCGGAGTCAATTTCACTTTCTGCCACCCAACCGGGCGAGGTGGCAGAAAGTGAAATTGACTCCGACCCGGTTTCTCCTGTAAACATATCGAGCGTTCGGTTTGTAGCGTCCCGGCTCTCGTCGCGACGCCCGTCTCCGAGAAACCCGCGGAGGAATCCCCATGACACTCGCCTCGTTCACCCGGTTCGCGCGGCGCGCCCGCTGGGCCCTCGTCGCCACGCTGCTGCTCGCCCTCACGCCAACACCACCCGCGAC
>JAFNAJ010000459.1 GCA_017860085.1 Acidobacteriota bacterium
GGCCGCATACAACCCACCATCCGTGTCCGTCGCGGGCGCATTCATTCCGTGCTCCGGGCCCCGTCTTCAGCGTTCTCGTCGGTCTCGGGCGGTTCCGGGTGAGCGGTGCGGACGAGGTAGAGGGTGAGGAGGCTGGAGAGTGCCGACACCAGCCAGAAGAAAAAGAAGCCGACGGCGTAGCCCGTCATCCGCGTCGAGAACGCGGGCGGCGGGTAGTCGTCGTTGCCGACGAGCAGCGGGTCGATGAATGCGAAGCAGACCATCGTCGCGACGCTCGCGACGAGGAAGGAGGGCCAGGCCACGATGGCCACGTCCTGTCCCAGGCGTGGCCACCGCAGCTTCCCCGAGTATTCGTCTGGATGACGTCCGAACACCCCGGTCGTGCCTCTTATGAACCGGTCTCCGCCAGGTGCAGCGCGTAGGCCGCGAGCAGGCGCACGCGATCCTCGCCGAGGCGCTCGCCGAAGGCCGGCATCTGGCCGTTGCGGCCGTTCTCGATGGTCAGCTTGAGCGTCGCACCATCGCTGCCGTACAGCCAGACGTCGTCCGTCAGGTTGGGCGCGCCGACCGCCGGCATGCCCTTGCCATCCAGTCCATGGCACGCCGCGCAGTTCGTGTCGAAGAGCGCCTTGCCGCCCGCCGCGAGGGCGGCATCCGCCTGCTGCCCGCTCAGCGTCTGCACGTAGGCCACCACTGCGTCCACGCCCTCGGCGCCGAGCACGGCGCCCCACGGTGGCATGGCAGCCATGCGGCCGGCAGTGATCGTCTGCACGACCGAGTCGGCGTCACCGCCCCACTGCCAGTCCTGGTTGGCGAGGTTCGGGAAGCCCACCGCGCCGCCGCCGTCCGAGCCGTGGCACTGCGCGCAGTTGTTCTGGAACAGGTTGCGTGCCGTGGCCATCGCCTTGCCGTCGGCCGCGAGCTGCTGCACGGTCATCGACTTGAACGGCGCGAGGTAGGCTGCCGCTTTCGCCTCGGCCGCGGCCTTCTCGGTCTCGTACTGCCCGGCCTGGCTCCAGCCCCTGATGCCACCGAAGGTGCCGAGGCCCGGGAACAGGATGAGGTACAGGATGCCGAAGGCGACCGTGATGTAGAACAGCCACAGCCACCACTTCGGCAGCGGGTTGTTGTACTCGCGCAGGTCCTTGTCCCACACGTGGCCCGTGTCGGCGCCGCCGCCGATCTTCTCGGCGGCGGACTTCGGCTTCGACGTCCAGCGCAGCAGCCAGACGCAGGCGAGGATGTTGACGATCGTCACGAGGACGATGAAGAGACTCCAACCGCTAGTCATGGGGTCTTGCTCCCTTGTTCTTTCGCGGACGGGTGTTCGTGGAACGGCAGTTGTGCCATTTCATCGAAATCCGCCTTGCGGCGCTTGCTGTACGCCCAGAACACCAGTGCGATGAACGCGAGCATCACGCACAGAGTGACGAGCCCGCGGACGGTGCCGATGTCCATGGTTCAGCCACCCGCCTTGATGTTTGTGCCGAGGTCCTGCAGGTAGGTCACGAGCGCGTCGAGCTCGGTCTTGCCCTGCACGGCTTCCGCGGCGCCGGCGATGTCGGCGTCCGTGTAAGGAACGCCGATCTTGCGCAGTGCCTCCATCTTGCGGGCCACCAGCGCGCCGTCCACCGCGGCGTCCTTCAGCCACGGGAACCGCGGCATGTTGGACTCGGGCACGACGTCGCGCGGGTTCAGCAGGTGCACGCGGTGCCAGTCGTCCGAGTAGCGGCCACCGACGCGCGCGAGGTCGGGCCCCGTGCGCTTCGAGCCGAACTGGAACGGATGGTCGTACACCGATTCGCCCGCGAGCGAGTAGGGCCCGTAGCGCTCGGTCTCCGAGCGGAACGGACGGATCATCTGCGAGTGGCAGACGTAGCAGCCTTCGCGGATGTACACGTCGCGGCCGGCGAGGTTGAGCGCCGCGTACGGCTCGATGCCCGGGGCCGGCTGCGTGCCCGCGCCCTGGAAGTACAGGGGCACGATCTCGACGAGGCCGCCGAAGCTGATGACGAGCGCGATCAGCACGCCCATCAGGCCGACATTTTTTTCGACTGATTCGTGGTTCATTCGGCTTCCCCTGTCAGGCCGGCTGGACGACCGGAGCGTCCGCCGTGCTGGTGCGCGCGGCGACCGTCTTCCAGACGTTGTAGGCCATGATGAACATGCCCGCGAGGACGAGCGTGCCGCCCAGCAGGCGCACCGCGTAGTACGGGTACGTGGACTTGATCGACTCGATGAACGCGTAGGTCAGCGTGCCGTCGGCGTTCGTCGCGCGCCACATGAGGCCCTGCATCACGCCGGCGATCCACATCGACGTGATGTAGAACACCACGCCGATGGTGGTGGTCCAGAAGTGCACGTCGATCAGCTTGGTGCTGTACATCTGCTCGCGCCCGTACAGCTTGGGGATCAGCGCGTACATGGTGCCGATCGAGATCATCGCCACCCAGCCGAGCGCACCGGAGTGTACGTGGCCGATCGTCCAGTCCGTGTAGTGCGACAGTGCGTTGACCGTCTTGATCGACATCATCGGCCCCTCGAAGGTCGACATGCCGTAGAACGACAGCGAAACGATCATGAACTTGAGGATCGGGTCGGTGCGCAGCTTATGCCACGCGCCCGAGAGAGTCATGATGCCGTTGATCATGCCGCCCCACGACGGCGCGAGCAGGATCAGCGAGAACACCATGCCGAGCGACTGCGCCCAGTCGGGGAGGGTCGTGTAGTGCAGGTGGTGCGGGCCGGCCCACATGTAGGTCGAGATCAGGGCCCAGAAGTGCACCACCGACAGGCGGTACGAGTAGACCGGGCGGCCGGCCTGCTTCGGCACGAAGTA
>JAFNAJ010000074.1 GCA_017860085.1 Acidobacteriota bacterium
ACACCGCGGGCGTGCGTGGCCAGGTACGTTTCGGCCGAGACGAGCAAGAACCCGACGAGGCAGGTGAGCGCCACGACGGGGGTCATGAAACCTGACGCTGCAAGACCGACCAGCATGAACGTTGTCCCCAGGACGTCGATCACGTGGTCGACGTAAAACCCGTAGCGGGGGCGCAGACGGTTGCGCACCCGGGCAAGCGTTCCATCGAGACTATCACCAAACCAATTCAGGGCGAGACACACGACCACCAGGGGGAGCCCGACGAACGGTCGCCACCGTGCGCCCCAGAACGACGCGCCGACCCCGAGCATCGACAGCAGGCCCAGCGCCGACAGGTGGTCGGAGTTGACCCAGTGAGGAAGCCGCTGGGCCATCCAGACCAGAACCCGCTTCTCGGCCTCGGCCAGCACGCTGGTGTGGTACCGCACGTGCGTGCCCGCCGGCCGGGTGCTCACGTCCTCAGACAGATTCAGCGCGTCCACTTGGTTCCTCCCTTCGAAGCGGGCGCACGGCGGTGGCGCCCGTCACCCAAACATGCGACAAAGGACGAAGAACCGGCTCACAGGGGCCTCACGGGCTGGTTGAGCCGAGTTTGAGCGGGTTGTCGCATCAGCGGGGTGAAGGTCGGGCTCTGACCCCGGATGTGGGCGTTGGCATGCGCATGTGGCAGCTGATAGTGGTCGTCTACTTCGCCTACCTGGCCGTCCTGGCCCTTTTCGTCGAGATGCGGTCGGAGCGGTGGCGCGCGGCCCCGCTGGCGGCCTGCGCGCTGCTGCCGGCGACGTCGTTGCCGACGACCGCCCACGGCGGTGCCGGTGTCGCCTTGGCGATCGTGGTGCCGGCCCTCTTCCTGATTACCAGCTACTGGCTCTCGGGCCTGTTCTTCACGCACCCCATGGCCGACGTCGAGCGGTTGTTGCTCGACGCCGACCGCTGGCTGCTCGGTCGTCTGGGACTCGACCGGCTGGTGGCACGAGCCCCGCGCTGGGCCCTGGAGGCGCTGGAACTGTCGTACCTGCTGGTCTATGCCATGGTTCCAGCCGGGGCCGTCGTCCTGGCTGTGACCGGGCATGCCGGAGAGCTGCCGGGTTATTGGGCGGTCGTCCTGGGGGCCGCGCTCGCAGCGTACGGAGTGATGCCGTGGCTGCAGACGAGGCCCCCACGGGCGATCGAGCCCGATGATCCGTTCGGTGGACGGACAGTGTGGTTCCGCAGGGCAAACCTCGCCGTGCTCTCGTGCGGCAGCCACGGGGCCAACACGGTGCCGAGTGGGCACGCGGCGGGCGCATTTGCGACGGCGCTCGCGGTCGGGACCGTCCTGCCAGCTGCTGGGGCCGTCTTCGTCGGCCTGGCCGTAACCATCGCGGTGGCGACGGTCGTGGGCCGTTATCACTACGCGATCGACACCATCCTCGGCGTCGCCGTGGCGCTCGTCGCGTGGGTCGTCCTGCGCTGACTCACTGACTTCGGTCCTCTCAGCCATCAGCCGTCAGGTCAGAACCTGAGAGCCGAGCTGCAGGCTGCGGGTTTAGAATCAAGAAGCGACGACAACGGGGATCGGTCGGCATCCATGGTTGGCAGAACCGTCTCCCACTACCGCGTGCTCGAGAAGCTCGGCGAAGGGGGGATGGGTGTCGTCTACAAGGCCGAGGACGCCCGGCTCAACCGCCTCGTGGCGCTCAAGTTCCTGAGCCCTGCGGCCGTCGGTGACCCCGAGCAGCGCCGGCGCCTCCTCCGCGAAGCACAGGCGGCGGCCGCGCTCGATCACCCCAACATCTGCACCATCTACGGCGTCGAGGAGATCGACGACCAGATCTTCATCGCCATGGCGCTCGCCGAAGGCGTGTCGGTGAGGGACCGGGTCTTGTCCGGCCCCCTCTCGCTGAGCGAGGCCTGGCACATCGCCGCGCAGGTGGCCAAGGGGCTGGAGGCGGCGCACGAGAAGGGCGTCATTCACCGCGACATCAAGAGTGCCAACGTGATGGTGACCCCGCGTGGTCATGCGCGAATCCTCGACTTCGGCCTGGCCCTCGTGGGTGTCCCGGGTGGCAGCTCCGCGCCAACGGCGATCCTTGGCACCCCTGCCTACATGTCGCCCGAGCAGATCCAGGCGCAGCCGCTCGACGCCCGCACCGACATCTGGTCGTGGGGTGTCGTGTTCTACGAGATGCTGACGGGGCAGTTGCCGTTCGCCGGCGAGAACGTGGTCAAGATGGCGACCGCCATCACGAAAGCGGCACCGACGCCGCCGTCGACGCTCAACCACACCGTCCCCCCGTCCTGGGATCGGATCGTGCTGAAGGCGCTGGCGAAGCGCGCCGATGCGCGCTTTGCGAGTGCCTCCGATCTCATCGCCGTGCTCGACCAGCCATCCGAGCAGGTGACCGTGTCGACGCCGCTTCGCCTCGCGGTGTCGTTCCGATCGCTGCCGTCGATCGCGGTGCTGCCGTTTGCCGACATGAGCGTCGCCCGAGACCAGGGGTATTTCTGCGAGGGCATTGCCGAGGAGATCATTACCGGCCTCACGCAGCTGCACGGCCTCCGCGTGGTCTCACGGACCTCGTCGTTCGCCTTTAGGGACACGCGAGAGGACGTGCGCGAGATCGGGCGACGCCTGGGCGTCGAGGCGGTGCTCGAAGGCGCCGTGCGGAAGGCCGGCGAGCGGCTGCGCGTGTCGGCCCAGCTCATCGACACGACCGATGGCTATCACCTGTGGTCCGAGCGCTACGACCGCGAGCTGCGCGACGTGTTCGCCATCCAGGAGGAGATTGCCACGAAGATCGTCCAGGCCCTGCGCGTCGAGCTGAGCGAGAAGGAGCGGCAGGCGCTGGCGAAGGTCGCGACCCGCGACGTGGAAGCCTACGACCTCTACCTGCGAGGCCTGCAGTTCTTCTACCGGTCGCGGCAGCGCGACCTTCGGTTCGCCCTCGAGATGTTCGCGCGGGCCAGCGAGGTCGATCCCACCTTTGCGCGGGCCTACGCGGGCACGTCGTTCTGCCACGCCTTCCTGTTCTGCTACTACGGTGCGCACCGAGAGAACCTCGAGGAAGCCCTTGCGACGAGCGTGAAGGCCCTCGAGGCCGACCCGCAGCTGGCCGAAGCGCACGCAGCGCACGGCTTCGCGCTGTCGCTCGACAAGCAGTACGACGCGGCCGAGGCCGAGTTCGAGGTGGCGATCGGCCTGAACGAGCTCCTGTACGAAGCGTACTACTTCTACGCGCGTTTCCGGGTGGCGCAAGGGCGTCTCGGGGACGCGGCGCGGCTCTTTGCCCGCGCTGCAGAGGTGAACCGCGAGGAATACCAGGCTGCGTCGCTGCGCGCCTTCGTCTTGCGCATGGTGGGACGCGTCGACGAGGCCGCGGAAGCCTACGAATCGGCGCTCGATCGGTGCCAGCGGCACGTGTCGCTGAACCCGGACGACGCCCGAGCGCTGTACATGCTCGGGCAGGTCCTGGTGGAGAGTGGGCGAAAAGACGAGGGCGTTCGCTCCGCCCGCAAGGCCGTGAGCCTCGCGTCCGGAGATCCCTACATCCTCTATGGCATGGTCTGCGTCCTGGCGCGCGTCGGCGAGATCGACGAGGCGCTCAGGTACTTCGAGCAGGCGGTCAACCGGGGCTTCGTCCAGCGTGAGTGGATCGAGAACGACGCCGACCTCGACCCGCTCCGCAAGCACCCGGCCTACCAGGCCATCATGGCCGACTTGCCGTGACGGTCGGAGCGCTGAGTTAGAATCGCGTGACTCTGCGGTGGGCCGGACCTTCAGGTCCGCCGCCAGGGCCAGGGAGGCATCATGCCCGATCTCCAGCGTGATTTCGAGGCCGCATCCGAAGCGGTCAAGCAGCTCGCGAAGCGCCCCGACAACCAGACCCTGCTCAAGCTCTACGCGCTCTACAAGCAGGCGACCGCCGGCGACGTCAGCGGATCGAGACCCGGGGGCTTCGACTTCGCGGGCGCTGCCAAGTACGACGCCTGGGCCGCGCTGAAGGGCACGTCGATGGACGAGGCCAAGCGGTCGTACATCGCCCTGGTCAAGCAGTTGGCGGGCTGAGACGGTGCTCGTGGTGCGCGCGTGAGCACGCAACGACACGCGGCGATAGCCGAGTTCACGCTCAAGGCGGTCATCACCGGCGTGGTGCTGGGCATCGTCTTCGGGGCGGCCAACGCCTATCTCGGGCTTCGTGTCGGTCTCACCGTGTCGGCGTCGATCCCCGCGGCGGTGATGACCGTTGCGCTCTTCAAGCTGTTCGGCCTGCGGGGCACCATCCTCGAGGCCAACCTCTCGCAGACCGTCGCGTCGGCGTCGACGTCGCTGGCGAGCGGCACCATCTTCACCATTCCAGCGCTGTTCATGTGGAACATGGTGCCGCCGTTTCTGCAGGTGGCCGTGCTCTGCTACCTGGGCGCGGTGCTCGGCCTGGCGGCCATGATCCCGCTGCGGCGCATGCTCATCGTGGAGGCGCACAAGGAGCTCCCGTTTCCCGAGGGCACGGCCTGCGCCGAGGTGCTGAGGGCCACCACGGGCAGCTCCGCGGCCAGCCGCTGGATCTTCATTGGCATCGCTGTGGGCGCCGGGGTGAAGCTGCTGCTCTCGATGGTGTTTGCCCTGCCAACGAGCGTGCACGGGCCGGTGCCCATCCTGCCGAAGGCCGAGCTCGCGCTCGAGTTGGCCCCGGCGCTCCTCGGCGTGGGCTTCATCCTGGGCTATCGACAGTCGGGGGTGCTGGTTGCCGGGTCGCTCCTGTCGGCCATCGTGTTCACGCCGCTCATCGCGTGGGTCGGCGACGGGCTCGCCTCGCCGCTCTCCCCGGAGCCGGAGCGCCTCATCTCGTCGATGACGGCCCGCGAGATCTGGAGCCGTTACGTGCGCTACATCGGGGCTGGTGCCGTGGCGGCCGGCGGCATCATCACGGTGCTCCGGGGGCTGCCGACGATGGTCGGCGCCCTGGTGGCGGTGGGGCGGGGCTTGCGCCAGGGCGGGGTGGAGGGATCGGGACGCGAGACTTCGGACACCGACCGCGACCTGCCCAGCTGGTTCGTTATCGCCGCGATAGTGAGCGTCGTGCTCATCGCGTGGGCCGTGCCGGGTGTTTTCGCGGGGAGCATGGGCCCGGTGCCGCGAGCGATCTGCGCCGCAGGCGTGGGCGTGTTCGGAATCCTCTTCGTGGCCGTGGCGGCGCGCATCGTGGGCATCGTGGGCGTGTCGTCGCAGCCGACGTCTGGCATCGCGCTCATCACGCTGCTGGGCGTGGCGTCGATCTTCGCGGCCGCGGGCTGGACCGACGCCGACGCGCGGGCGGCCGTGCTGACGGTCGGCACGATCGTCGCCGTGGCGGCGTCGAAGGCCGGCGACATCTCGCAGGACCTCAAGACCGGGTTTCTCGTGGGGGCGACTCCTGCGCGCCAACAGTTCGGCCAGCTGATAGGCGCGTCCTTTGCGTGCTGGGCCGTGGCGGCGACGGTCATCCTGCTGGGGAGCGCCTACACGTTCGGCTCGCAGGACATCCCGGCCCCGCAGGCGACATTGATGAAGACCATCATCGAGGGCGTGCTGGCCGGCGCGCTGCCGTGGGGGCTCGTGCTGTCAGGAGGTGGGCTGGCGGTCGGGGCGTTGCTGACCGGCGTGTCGCCGCTCGCCTTCGCCATCGGCGTGTATCTGCCGCTGGCGACCATGGCCGCGATCTACGTCGGAGGATGCGTGCGTGCCGTCAGCGAGCGCGGTGGCGTGGCTCGCGCAGCGGGCGCGGGTGCCGATCCCGGCATTCTGGCTGCGTCCGGGCTCGTGGCGGGGGAAGGACTGGCGGGCGTGCTCGTCGCCGGATTCGTCGCGGCCGGGCTCATCTCGCGGTCGCGCGAGCCTTACGTTGACGGGCTCGCTGGCGGGATCGGTGTCGTCGTTGCGGTCCTCGCGCTGTGCGCGTTCCTGCTCCGCGCGGCGCGATCGGATCGTCGGCGGTGATTGCGCGACCGCGAGACTCCGTCAAAATCCTGACACGCGAAAAAGATGAGTGTCCCCTTTTCTCCTTGTCTACTGCGTCGGGATCCAGACGGCCATCTCACCGGGGCCGCGATTGGCCCACGCGTAGTACGGGATGGCGACGATGGGTCGTTCGCGCGGCGAAGCGCCCTCGCCACGGGTGAGACCGGTGCCCGTGATGACGGTGACGCCTCCCAGCAGGTCGGGCCTGAACTCCGCGCCGAGAGCCGCCTCGAGCGGGAGCACGAGATCGAGAACGCGACCTGCGTTGTCCCGGGCCTCGAGCGCGTAGACCAGCGGTCCCCGCTGCAACGCGACCCTCCCCTGGTTGCCGGTGATGCCCTCGTGCGCGAGCACGCGCTGCACGGGCATCGGGAATGACACCTCGACCGTGTCGCCCGACCGCCATGGGCGCTGTATGCGGGCGAACCCGCGATCGAGCATGAGCGGTGCGCGCTGTCCGTTCACCTTGATGCTGATGCTCTCGAGGGTCGTGCCGGAAAAGTGGTACAGGTCCGACGGCACCGCCTGGTTGCGGCTCCACCCCGGCATGCGGATGAGCATCGAGAAGGTGACCTGGTCGCGCGGCTTCGCTTCCGCCCCGACGGGTTGAGAGGGCAGCTCGACGCGCAGCCGCACCACGCCCTCCCATGGGTAACGCGTGCGCTGGGTGATGCGCACGGGCATGCCGCCGATGCGAATGTCGGCTTCGCTGCCGACGAACAGGTTCACGTAAAGGTCGGTGTTTCGCGTCGCGTAGATCAGCCCGGGCAACTGGGTGAGGAGCCGTGCCAGGTTCGAGGGGCAGCAGGCAACCTCGAAGTAGGCGGTTCGCTCGACCTTGCCGTCCGACTCGAGAGGGTTCTGGTAGAAGAACGTCGTTCCGGCCAGCGATACCCCGGAGAGCGTCCCGTTGTAGAGCGTCCGCTCGAGGACGTCGACGTACCGCGAGTCCCCGGTGAGCAGGAACATCCGGTGGTTCCAGAGGTCGCTGCCCACGGCTGCACACGTCTCGGTATAGGCCGACCGGTTCGGCAGCTCGTAGTCGTCGCCGAACGCCTCGACGGTGGAACGCGCACCAAGGCCGCCTGTGATGTACATCCGTTTTGAGACGACGTCGCGCCACAACCTCTCGACGGCGTCGCGATAGCCCTGGTGACCGTAGAGTGCCGCGATATCGGTCATCCCCGCGTACATGTACATGGCTCGCACCGCGTGCCCCACGGCGCGCTCCTGCGAGATGACCGGTGCGTGGTCCTGCCGGTACGGAGGATCGTTGTAGATGGCAAACGGGCTGTCGGCGGGGTACGGCTGTGTGTCGTGCGGCTTGCCACGTTCGTCGAGGAAGAACTTCGCGAGATCGAGATAGCGGCGCTCTCCCGTCGCACGGTAGAGGCGCACGAGCGCCAGCTCGATCTCCTGGTGGCCCGGCACGGCGCGACGCGCCGACGGCCCGAACGTGCGCGACACGAGATCGGCGTTGCGGATCGCCACTTCGAGCAACTGCCGGCTCTGGGTGGCGGCCTGGTGGGCCACCGCCGCCTCGTAGAGGTGGCCCACGCTGTAGAGTTCGTGGCTTCCCGACAGGAAGGTCCAGCGCTCGGGGCCGACACCCGGCGGGGGATTCCGCGGGTCCACCGTGCGGGCCGGGAAGAGATAGCCGTCCTTCTCCTGCGCCGCGGCTATCAGCGCAACGATGGCGTCGACACGCTTGGCGAGCGCGGGGTCGGGTTGCTGTGCCAGGGCGTAGGAGGCCGCCTCGACGGCCTTGTAGACATCGCTGTCGTTGAAGCGGCGCCCTTCGTAGGCGCCGGGCGCCTTCCTGGCGGCCCGTGCGAAGTTGGCGACGCGACCGGTCTCCTCGTTCTTGTCGAAGATGTGCGGGATGGTGACCCGCATCGTGGTCTCGAGCCGAGGACGCCAGAAGTCGTCGGTGATCTTCACCGCCATCATCGGCACGGCCTGCACGCGATAGTCAGCGATGGCCGGCTCGGGAGCTGGCTGCTGAGGGGTAGAGGCGACGAGCGTGACCGTGACGAGGAGGGCGACCAGCGCCGCCAGGTGGTTGCGTGGCATGGCTTCGTCTCCCGTTCGAACAAGGCCCCCGTGTGGCACGGGACGCGGCGTGTCGATCACGCCGGCGTGAGGCCGAGACCGGGGCCGTTCGGCAAGACGAGCTTGCCGTCTCTGACGGCCGCGCCGACATACGGGTCGTTGGCGATCAGGAGGTGGCCGTCGAGGTCGGCGTAGTCGACGAGGGGCGACAGCTGCGCGGCCGCGGTGATGCTCACCGAACTCGAGATCATGCAGCCCAGCATCGTCTTCAGGCCGAGGGCCCTGGCGATCTGGATCATGCGGTAGCCCTGGAGGATGCCGCCGGCCTTGTCGAGCTTGATGTTCACGCCGTCGAACGCCTCGGCGAGCTTCGGGATGTCGGACGGCCGCAGGCACGCTTCGTCGGCGATGATGGGAATGTTGGCGCGTTCGCGCACCCAGCGCGTTTCCTCGAGCATTGCCGCGGGCAGGGGCTGCTCGACGAGCTCGACTCCCTGTGACTCGAGCCATTGGATCTTCCGAAGCGCCTCTTCCTTGGTCTTCCAACCCTCGTTGGCGTCGACGCGCAGCGGCTTCTTGGTCACGCTGCGCACGGCGTCGAGCGTCGCCTCGTCGGTGTCGAGCCCGACCTTGACCTTGAGCACGGGGTACGCCTCGGCCTCGCGCACCTTCTGGCGCGTGATCTCTGGCGTGTCGATGCCGATCGAGAAGGTCGTGATGGGGGCATCGGCCGGGTCGAGTCCGAACAACCTGTGAATAGGGACGTCAAGGCGCTTGCCGACCCAGTCGAGCAGCGCGATGTCGATGGCTGCCGTGGCCGCCCACTGGTGCTCCAGGCGGCTGAGCACCCCGGCCATGAACTTGTCGTACGCTCGCGGATCCGCAGAGGTCAGGTACTCGCCGAGACCGTCCACGGCCTTCTTCGCGCCCTCCGCGTCCTCGTGGTAGCGCACGATGGGCGCTCCCTCGCCGAAGCCCGTGATGCCGTCCCGGGTGTACCGCACGTGGAGCGTGTCGCGAAACGCGCTCGACGACATCGTGGTCGTCCACGTGTGACGGAGCTTCAGGCGGATGATCTCCGTTTCCACGCGGGCGGGGGCGGACGCCTCGGC
>JAFNAJ010000075.1 GCA_017860085.1 Acidobacteriota bacterium
GCACGCGCGGCCATGCGCGCCCGCGTCGAGGTCGACAACCGCATCACCAGTACCACCGACGCCAGGATCGACTCGCTGATCGGCACCGCCTCGCGGCTCCGGGCCGAGTACCGCGTCCCGACAGCCCGCCAACGCGCACCGTTCTTCCAGGTCAACACCGAGCGGTTCGAGTTGCTGGCGGTGGACACGGGCGTGGCCAGGCGCCTGGACCGCGCGCAGCAGCGCTGGCTCGAGGCGGCGCTCGAAGCCGCCCGGGGCAAGTTCATCATGGTCGTCCTCGGCCATCCGCTCTACGCGGGGGGCCTTTACCAAACAGACGGACAGGACGACTTCGCCGCCATCCATCGCCTGCTGCGCGATCACGGCGTGCAGGTGGTGATGGCCGGCGACACACACGACCTCGAGTACTACGTCGAGCGCCACGACACACCGGGCGGGCCGCAGACGCTGCGGCACTTCGTCAACGGAGGGGGCGGGGCCTACCTGAGCTTTGGCACGGCGCTCTCGTGGCCGCGCGAGCCGGCGGCGTCAACGTGGGCGTTCTACCCCGGCCGAGCGCGAGTCGAGGCCAAGATCAACGCGGCGACACCTGGATGGAAGTGGCCTCTCTGGTGGTGGACCAGGCAATTCGACGCCTGGCCATTCTCGGCCGAGTGGCTCTCGGCTGCCTTCGACTACAACGTGGCGCCGTTCTACCAGAGCTTCGTCGAGGTGCGGGTGGAGCCCTCGCTCGGCCGCGTGCGGCTGCTGCCGTGGGGCGTGCACGGACGCCTGCGATGGGGCGACCTGCAGTCGTCTTCCGACGTGATGCCGGCTGGACGATCGTCCCATGACCCCGTCGAATGGGTCATCCCGATGCCGCTCGGCGGCGACGCGCCAGCGCCGCCTGCCATGCGCTGAGGTCCCTGGCGTTCCACCCGGTCACCATGCTGCTCACGAGGTTTCCGATGCGACCTGCGTTCTCACTCCCCGTCGTCGTGCTGGTCTTCACAACAGCGGTCGGGTTCGCACAGCAAGGGTCGACGGATGACCCCATCGGCGCCCGGGCCCGCCGGCTGCACGCCGAGGCCATCGTGATCGACACGCACGTCGATACCACCAGCCGCCTGCTCGACCCTGCCTGGAGCTTCCTCGATCGGCACCAGCCGGCCGAGCGCGGCGCCGGCGGTCCGGGCGGACGATCGACGGGAAACGCGGTCGATCTGCCCCGCATGCGCGAGGGTGGACTCGACGGCGCGTTCTTCTCGATCTTCATGTCGAATACCGTCACCGGACCGCAGGCCGTGAAACGGTCGTTGGAGCAGATCGACGCGGTGCGTGGCCTCGCCGTGCGCCATCCCGACACGATTGCGCTCGCGACGACCGCCGCCGAGGTGCGCGCCGCTCACGCGGCCGGCAAGACCATTGCCCTGATGGGGATGGAAGGCGGCCACATGATCGACGACAGCCTCGCGGTGCTGCGCATGTACGCGGCGCTCGGCGTCCGGTACCTGACGCTCACACATTCGGTGCACACGAACTGGGCCGACTCGTCGGGCGACGAGCTGCCGACGCACGACGGCCTCACCGCGTTTGGCAAGGATGTGGTGCGCGAGCTGAACCGCCTCGGCGTCATGGTCGACGTCTCGCACGTCGCCGACAAGACCTTCTGGGACGCGCTCGACGTGAGCGTGGCGCCGCTTCTGGCGTCGCACTCGTCGTGTCGCGCCATTTCCGGTCACCCGCGAAACCTGAGCGACGAGATGATCAAGGCGCTGGCAGCCAAGGGCGGCGTCATCCAGATCAACTTCCTCGATGCCTACCTCGATCACGACCTCTACCTGGCCCAGGAGGATCGGCGCAGGGAGCTGGCGCCGCTCCGCAAGGAACTCGAGCAGAAGTACCCCGGACCGGAGAATGGCGCCAGGCGCATGCAGGAGCTCCGGCGAGCGATGGCAGCCATGCCCGCCCTGCCCCGACCCTCGTGGGAGAAGATCGTCGAGCACATCGACCACGCGGTGAAGCTCGTGGGCGATGAACACGTGGGGCTCGGGTCGGACTTCGACGGCGCGTCGATGCCGATCGGGATGGAGGACGCGACCCAGTTGCCGAAGATCACCGAGGCGCTGGTTCGGAAGGGCTACACCGACCAGCAGGTCCGCAACATCCTCGGCGAGAACGTGCTTCGGCTGATGACGCGCGTCGAGCAGGTGGCGCGCGAGATGCAGGCCGAGGCAGTCAGGTCGTCGAGCCGGGCTCCTGGGGCCGTGGCGCGTTGAGCCGCGCCGACCGCCGGGCGAACGCCAGCATGACCAGCCCGAAGGCCAGCAGGCACAGGCCCCACCACAGGTTGACGTTCACCCCGAGCGATCGCTGGTAGAGCGCACCGTCTGAAACGAGGCCGTAGCCGGCCAGCAGCGCGCCCAGCAGGGCAAACATCGCACCGATCGGCCATCGCAGGTCGTGCCCCATGGTCGCTCCTACCAGAACACCAGGTTCAGCGCGAGGGTCAGCGCGAGCACCGCGACGCCGATGGTCGCCGGGCGACGCCACCACGTCAGGTGGCCGTGCTCGGGCATCGGCGTCATCGCGTACACGAGCCCCCGCAGCTCGTCGTCGGACTTCGTGCGCCGCGTCACGAGCGAGATCACGATCGTCGCGACGAAGCAGGCCGACCAGGCCCAGATGGCGGTCCAGAAATTCTGGGCCATCTCGCTCGGGTACTGGTGCAGCACGATCCCGAGCCAGCCGCCTTTGACGAGGGTGGCCGCGCCGACCGGGACCGTGAGGCCGTGGTGGAGCGCGGCGGCTCCCGTCCCGGTGAGCAGGCCGAGGAAGGCCCCGTGCCCGGTGGCACGCGTCCAGAACATCCCGAGCAGGAAGGTGGCAAACAGCGGCGCGTTCACGAAGGCGAACACGAGCTGCAGCAGGTCCATGATGTTGTTGAAGGCCGCCGCCAGGTACGCGGCGCCCACGCTGAGCGCGATGCCGCCCACGGTGGCGATCCGCCCCATCCGGAGGTAGTGCCGGTCGCTTTCGTTCGGGCGCACGTAGCTCTGGTAGAGGTCGTACGTCCACACCGTGTTGAACGCCGTGACATTGCCGGCCATGCCCGACATGAACGACGCCATCAGCGCCGTGAGCCCCAACCCCAGCAGCCCTGACGGGTAGTAGTGGATCAGCATCAGCGGGATGGCGAGGTCGTACGTGTGCGTGCCGTCGGCCCTCGTCGGGAGCGCAAAGCCGGTGGCGCCTGCCTGGTGCGTCAACGCCATGGCGATCATGCCGGGCAGGATGACCAGGGCGGGAAACAGCATCTTCGGCACGGCCGCAATGAGCGGCGTGCGCTGCGCGGCCTCCATCGACTTGGCGGCCATCGCGCGCTGCACCACGAGGAAGTCGGTGCACCAGTAGCCGAACGACAGCACGAACCCGAGGCCCATTGCCATGCCGAACCACTCGACCCCCATCGGGTTCGCCGACGCGCTGCCGAGGTGCGACCACGAGTTGGTCCACGCGCCTGCCGCGTACCCCTGCTCGGTGGCCACGGCGCCGAGCCTGCTCGTCAGGCCGTCCCACCCGCCCACGTCCATCAAGCCGAGGGTCACGAGCGGGACGAACCCGAGCACGATGAGGAAGAACTGCAGGACCTCGTTGTAGATGGCCGAGGTCAGGCCGCCGAGCACGATGTACGCGAGCACGATGACCGCCGAGACGAGGACGCTCACGTCGAAGTCCCAGCCGAGCAGGGTCGCCAGCAGCAGCCCCATCGCGTACATGGAGATCCCCGACGAGAAGATCGTCATGGCCGCGAACGAGACTGCGTTGAAGGCCCTCGTCTTCTCGTCGAAGCGCAGCTTCAGGTACTCCGGCACCGACCGTGCGCGCGAGCCGTAGTAGAACGGCATCATGAACAGCCCGACGAACACCATCGCCGGGATCGCGCCCACCCAGTAGAAGTGGCTCGTCATGATGCCGTACTTCGCGCCGGACGCCCCCATGCCGATCACTTCCTGGGCGCCGAGGTTCGCCGAGAGGAACGCGAGGCCCGAGATCCAGGCCGGCAGCGACCGGCCCGAGAGGAAGAAGTCCTCGCTCGACCGCATGTCGCGGCGCAGGATCCACCCGATGCCCAGCACGAAGAGAAAGTAGACGCCAATCACGGCGTAGTCGATGAGCGCAAGCCCAGCGGTTGGCATCGCGATCGCTCCCGTCTGCTCAGTCGTGATGCTCGGCTGGTTCGAGGCGCTCGGCGCCCGGCAGCGTGCCAGTCAAGCGAGCCGGATCGTGAATGAGGATCGGCAGGTGCTGCGGGCAGATCCAGTAAGGCTTGTCGAGGTACTCCAGCCGAATGAGGGGGGTGTCGTGGCTGCCACGCTGGCACGCAAGGCAGCGCGCGTCGCTGGGGGTCGTGGGCATGGCGAGATGATAGTAGATGGGTTGGCGCGCAGTAAACGCCGACAGCGACGCGATGCCAGTCGGCCGACCAGTCTGTCGGTTGCCGTCTCGTCTCAGTCACTGCGGGGATAGCAGCCCAGGACCCGCACGAACTCCGACAGCTCGTCCAGGTGGCGCAGGGCGTTGCGCACGGCCTGGTCGTCCACGTGGCCCAGAAAGTCCAGGTAGAAGAGGTACTCCCACCGGCGTCCCCTGAAGGGGCGCGACTCGATCTTCGTCAGGTCGAGGTCGCGGAGTCGCAAACACCAGCGAAGTCTTCCACCCGCGACGGGGACGGGTGGGCGCATCCTCCGGCATCTTGTGCCGCAGCAGGAAGAACCGCGTGAAGTTCTCGCGATCGTCCTCGATCGACCGCTGCAGGATCCGGCATCCGTAGATCTCCGCGGCCAACGCCGACGCGATGGCAGCACCCCCATCTGGCCGTTGCTCCACCAGCATCTTCACGCTGCCCGCCGTGTCGTAGAAGGGCACTTGTTCGAGTCGCCGGTGGCGATCGAAGAAGTCGCGACACTGGCCGAGCGCAACCGGGTGCGAGAAGACGCGCGTCACCCGGCGAAAGCGCACACCCGGCAGGGCCACGAGGTTGTGCACGATGCGGAGGCTGGTCTCGGCGACAATCGGCAGCCCGAACCGGAGCAGGTGGTCGTAGTTCTCGTGCACGCTGCCGTGCAGGGTGTTCTCGATGGGAATCACCGCGCCGTCGACCTGGCCGTCCGCGAGTCGTCGAAACGCCTGCTCGAACGTGGCGCACGGGACGACCTCGACCCCTCGGGCGAGCATCTGCCGAATGGCCAGGTGGCTGAACGCCCCAGGCTCGCCCTGGAACGCGATGCGGTCACGCGCGCGCGTCACGTCGTCGGCTCCCCTCCGGCCGGCTCAGGCCAACTCGCGGCCACGCGTCTCGGGTATCCACACCCACGTCACGGCAGCCAGCACGAACGAGACGGCCGTCGTCGAGAGTGCCACGTCGAAGCCACGCGTGTCAGCCAGGGATCCCACCACGAACGGCGCCACGGCGCTGGCGATGCGGCCGATGTTGTAGGTGAGGCCTTGCGCGGTGGCGCGGATGGCCGTCGGGTAGATCTCGGCTGTCACGGCGCCAAACCCACTGAAGTAGCCGGTCCCGAAGAACGCCACGAACGGCCCGAGCAGGAGCAGCACGACCGGGGATCGCGTGCCGGCATAGGCCAGCACGAGCGCAGCCGCGGTCGCGAGGTACACCACATAGGTCCGCTTGCGCCCCAGGGCGTCGCTGACGAATCCGAAGGTGACGTAGCCGAACCACATCCCGATCTGCATGACCACGATGAAGATCGACATCACCTCGGCGCTCAGGCCGACGCCACCCTTCGAGGCAGGTAGCGAGAGGTAGGCCGGGATCCAGAGATTGAACCCCCACCAGGCGAACATGGTGCAGCCGTTCATGACGGTGACGGCCACCGTGAAGCGGAGCAGCCCGGGCCCGAAGATGGCGCGAAGGCCTGCCGCGCGGGGCTGACCGACGGCCCGCGTCCGTTCCCAGATCTGGGGCTCGGACACTCGGCGTCGAATCCACCACGTGAACAGTGCCGGCAGCACGCCGACGAAGAAGACCGCGCGCCAGCCGAACCGCGGCAGCACGATCAAGGTCACAAGGGCCGCGAGCCCGTACCCCACGGCCCAACTGCTCTGCACGAGCCCGAGGGCCTTGCCGCGGTGCTTCGCCGGCCACGTTTCCGAGACGAGGGCCGCACCGCTCGCCCACTCGCCTCCCATCCCGAGGCCGAGCAGCACGCGAAACGCGGCCAACTGCAGGACCGTCTGCGCCAGTCCGCACGCGAACGTGAACACCGAGTAGATGAGGATGCTCGCCATCAGGGCGCGCGTTCGGCCGAATCGATCGGCCACGATTCCGAAGATGACGCCGCCCACGGCCGAGGCCACGAGCGTGAGCGACCCGAGCAGGCCCGCCGTGCTCTTTGCCATCCCCAGGTCGCTCATCAGCGATGCCAGGACGAGCGCGTAGAGCATCACGTCGAACGCGTCGAGCATCCACCCCAGCGAGGCGGCGACGAGCGCGCGCCGCGCCTCAGGAGTGGCGTCGTGCCAGAACGAGAACAGCCGGCTCTCAGCCATCGGCTCTCGACATTCAGCCCTCGGCACGCAGGTGATCAGGCTTGCCCCGGACTGCCATAGCCCCCGCCACCGGGCGTTTCAACCCGCAACCGGTCGCCGGCACGCAACTCCTCGCGGAACTTGCCGGGCAGGCGCACCTCCGTCCCGTCGGCCCTGAGCAGCGTGTTGCGGCCGCTCGCGCCTGGCTCGCCGCCGCGCGCCCCGTAGGGCCGGCTCGTGCGTCGCTCCGACAGCACGGTGACCGTCGTATCGCACAAGACCTCGTACTCGCGTACCAGCCCTTCACCGCCCGCAAAGCGGCCGGCTCCGCCGCTGCCCTGTCGGAGCCGGTACTGGCGGATGCGCACGGGCAGGTAGTGCTCGATGGCTTCCACCGGCGTGTTGCGCGTGTTGCTCATGTGGGTGTGCACGCCGCTGATGCCGGCAAGGCCGAGGCGGCCGCCCATGCCTCCGCCGAGCGTCTCGTAGTAGGCGAATCGCCGTCCCGTTCGCGGTTCCACCCCGCCCAGGGTGACGTTGTTCATCGTGCCCTGGCTGGCCGCCGGCAATCGATCGGGCAGCGCCGCGCCCAGCGCGCCAAGTACCACGTCGGTGATGCGCTGCGAGGTTTCGACGTTGCCCCCGGCGACGGCCGACGGTCGAGTCGCGTTCACAATCGATCCCTCCGGCGCAATGACGCGAATCGGGCGTCCGACGCCCGCGTTGTAGAGGACGTCGTCCTGCACCAGACACCGGAATGCGTACAGCGTGGCCGAGAGCGTGATCGCGTAGTTCGCGTTGACGCCGCCCTCCGTCTGCGGATCGCTCCCAGTGAAGTCGACAGTGGCCGTGTCGCCCGCAATCCGGACCGACGCCCGGATGGCGATCGGCCCGCGACCGAACCCGTCATCGTCGAGGGCGTCGCAGAAGGCGTAGTCGCCGTCCGGTATGTCGCGGATGGCGTGCCGCACCAGGCGCTCGGTGTAGTCCTGCAAGGCCGAAGCATAGGCTTCGACGCGCCGTCGGCCGTACCGGTCCACGACCTGGCGCAGCCTCGCGTCACCGACACGATTGGCTGCCACTTGCGCCGTGACATCGCCCTCGCGCTCGTCTGGTGTGCGAACGTTGGCCAGCAGCAGGGCCATCACGTCGGGCACGATCTCACCGCGTCGCGCGATCTTGACGGGGGGGATGATGAGCCCTTCCTGGTAGATCTCGCGAGCCAGGGGCATCGAGCCCGGGCTCATCCCGCCCACGTCGGAGTGGTGCGCACGGTTCGCGACGTAGAACGCGGGCCGCCCGCGGCGACCGAGAAACACCGGCGAGACCAGCGTGATGTCGGGCAGGTGCGTTCCCCCGCGGAACGGGTCGTTGAGCATGACGATGTCGCCGGGATCCATCGGGCCGTGGTCGATGGCCGCGCGGACCGACAGCGGCATGGCCCCCAGGTGCACCGGCATGTGGTCACCCTGAGCGATGGTCTCGCCAAGGGCGTCGTAGATGGCGCAGGAGAAGTCGAGCCGTTCCTTGATGTTGGGCGAGAACCCCGTGCGGCACAGCGTGACGCCCATCTCCTCGGCAATCGAGACGAAGAGGTTCTTGAAGATCTCGAACTCGATGGGATCGATGCGCATACAGATCTCGGCGGTCGGCATTGGGCCCTGGGCGTTCGGCGCTCGCCCCTCTGTGTGAACCCTAGAGATCGCGCTGTCTCTTGATCAGAACGCTCGAGACGCGGTCCACCGTGAAGGACCAGTCCGGGGGCACGACGGCTGTGGCCTGCGCGCCGGCGAGCACCGCCGGACCCTCGCCGCCCATGCCGGGCCGGAGATCCTCACGACGAAAGACCGCCGTGCGGAGCGCCCGCCCGCCAAACCAGGCGTCGCGGCTGGCGATCGGCTCGGGAAGCGGCGCCGTGTCGAGCGGGGCCCGCGGCAGCGCCGGCTTCTCGGTCACCCCGACGGCCTTGACCCTGACGTTGACGACTTCGGCCGGACGCGATGGGTTCGAGTACCCGTAGAGCCGGGCATGCCGCTGGTCGAACGCCTCCCGGAAGCCTGCACCGCAGGGAACCGTGATCTCGTACGACTGTCCGACGTAGCGCACGTCGAGCGAGAGTTCGAGGCGCGTGGCATCGGGGCGAAACCCTTCGGCTTCGAGATCAGCGCGGGCGCGTTCGACGAGCGGGGCGAAGGTCCGCTCGAGCGCCCCTGGGTCGAGGTTGGCCGCTGGTGCCAGCACGGTCTGCGAGTAGTCCTTCGTGACGTCCGCCAGCAGCATGCCCAGCGCCGACAGCACCCCTGCGTGCAGGGGCACGATCACCGTGCTCATGTCGAGCGACTCGGCCAGGGCGCACGCGTGCATGCCACCGGCTCCTCCGAAGGCGAGGAGCGCAAACTCCCGCGGGTCGTGACCTCGCTGCACCGAGACGACCCTGATGGCGCGCTCCATGTTCGCGTTGGCTACCCGAACGATGCCATCGGCCAGGGCCCGTTCGTCGAGACCGAGGCGGGCACCGAAGGTCAGGGCCACCGATCGCGCGCGTTCGACATCGAGCGCCATGCGCCCACCGAGAAAGTAGCCGGGCTCGATCCGCCCGAGCAGCAGGTTGGCGTCGGTCACCGTCAGTTCGTCGCCGCGTCCGTAGCAGGCCGGGCCAGGCTCGGCACCTGCGCTGCGGGGGCCGACCCGGAGCGCGCCTCCTGGATCGACGAAGGCGATCGACCCCCCTCCCGCGCCCACCGTGTGGATGTCGATGACGGGAAGCCTGACCGGGAAGTCGCCCACCGTGGACTCGGGCGTCACCCCAATGACGCCATCGATCAGCGTGACGTCGGTCGAGGTGCCACCCATGTCGAACGCGATGGCCCGCGGGTAGCCCGACGCCGCGGCCAGCGCCTGTGCACCAACCGCGCCCGCTGCCGGGCCGGAGAGAATCGTCTGGACGGCGGCCTCGCGCGCCCGGCCGGCCGAGATCGACCCGCCGTTCGACTGCATGATGCGCAGGCGCGCACCACCGAGCCGCTGCTCGAGTCGCCCGAGGTACTGGGCCATGAGCGGCGTGACGTAGGCGTTGACGACCGTGGTGCTCCACCGCTCGAACTCGCGATACTCCGGCAGCACCCGGTGTGACGCCGACACGACGAAGCCCTGGCGCTCCAGCCGCTCGGTCACCGCTCGCTCGTGCGAGGGGTTGATGTACGAGTGCAGGAAACAGACGGCGACGGCCTCGGCGCCGCCCTCGCGCAACCGCGCGCCCAGCGCCGCGAGCGCCACGTCGTCGAGTGGCTCGAGCACTGAACCGTCGGCCCCGACACGCTCGCGAATGCCGACCACGAGGTCTGCGTCCACCAACGGGCGCCGGTCGGCGACGAAGACGTTGTACAGCTCTCGGCGGGTCTGGCGTCCGATGCGCAGCACGTCCTCGAATCCCGCCGTCGCCACCAGTGCCACCTTCGCGCCCCGGCGCTCGAGCACCGCGTTGGTAGCCACCGTCGAGCCGTGCACGACATCGGCCCCCGTGAGCGGCATGCCGAGTTCGGCCAGCCCCTGGAGGATCGCCCGCGACGGATCGTCGGGCGTCGAACGCACCTTGTGGACGGCGACACGGTCATCGTCGCGCAACACGAAGTCGGTGAAGGTGCCACCCGTATCGACGCCGATGCGAATCATCGATGGCTCCCGGGTCTCGCCGGCTTGCCGGATGCGGCGCCCCACGCGACCGACGTGCACGAGGCCAGCGTCGAGCCCAACTCAGAACCCTGGAAGAAGTGGGCGACCCTGCGGCAGGAAGGGCCAGGGGATTGCGGCGAGGATCGCCGCGAGCGCCAGCGTGTAGAAGATCGCGGCGCTGCGGTGCTTGGCGGCCGACGTCGCACCCTTCCGCGATCGCGAGCGCCCCACGTGCACCATGGCGAGCGCGATGAGCATCAGGCTCACGTGCTCGACGGCCCAGTAGCGCATGGTGGCGTCCCGCATGGCCTCGCCCATGTTGGCGAACGCCGTGCGCGTGATCGGGCTCAGCAGGCCGTACAACGCCAGCCCGATCAGCGTCTGAACATCGACGCTCATCGCAAACCAGCGACCCGCGTTGTCGTCGAGCGGGGTCCACGGACGGCGACTGACCAAGGCGCCGAGCGATCGCACCGCCGCCACGAGACCGACGAGAACCACCAGCCATCGCAACAGCGAGTGGACATTCAAGGTCAGCTCATACACGGACGCCTCCTCTTGAAGAACCTCAATCCCGAACCCCGAGTCCCGAGCCCTACATCTGCAATGCCCCCGCGATGATCGCAATGCCGCGGAAGAAGTGGCCGAGCCGCAGGTTCTCGTTCTCCCCGTGCTGGTTGTTGTCGAAGTTGACGATCGGCACCGAGATCGCCGGGAACCCGAGCGCGTCGATGAACGGCGCGATGGGCACGGTGCCGCCCGACGTGCGGATTCGCACGGGGGGCTCACCAAACACCTGCTGCAGGGCCCCAGAGAGTTGCTGTGACACCGGCAGCAACGGCGAGGTGCGATAAGCATTCGTGCCCGACTCGCTCGTCGTCATCTTCACGATCTTCGCATAGCGGGCTCTGGTTGCATCGTCTGGGTCCGTGGAGACGACGTGGTAGCCCTGCTTGCGGATGTGCGCGCGGATCTTCTCGAGCATCGCGAGCGCTGGCGTCTCCTTGACGAGGCGCACGTCGATCTCCGCCTCGGCCGAGTCGGGGATGATCGTGCGCGCGCCCTCGCCGACAAAGGCGCTCGACAGCCCCCGGATGTTGAACGAGGGCACCTGCAGGCTCTCCTGGAGCGTGCGCTGCGAGTTCTCAGGCACCGAGATGCCGAAGAGCGCCTTCAGTTGCGCGGGATCGTCAGGCACGGCATCGAGCATCTGCTGCTCCTCGGGCCGCAGCGGATCGATGCCGGCGTAGAACCCGTCGACCAGCACGCGCCCGTCGTCATCCTTGAATGTCGCGAGCAGTTGGGCGAGGCGCGTGGCGGGATTGGGCACCCAGTTGCCGTAGTGCCCCGAGTGCAATGCGAACTTCGGCCCGTACACCTTCAGCGTGAAGGTCACGATCCCCCGGGCGCCAAACACGAGGGTCGGCTTGCCGCTGGGGTGCACGGGGCCATCGAGGATCAGCATCGCGTCGGCGGAGAACTTCGAGCGATACCGCCCGATGGCCGGCACCAGGCTCGGCGAGCCCGCTTCTTCCTCGCCGTCGAGGATGACCTTGAGATTGGACGTGGGTTTCAGTCCTGACGCGGTCAGGGCGTCGAGCGCAGCACAAAGAGCGACGATGGGCGACTTGTCGTCGGACGCCGACCTCGCGTAGAGCCGCCAGTCGGGCTCGAACCGGTCCAGGCCGCCAAGGCCGGGCACCTCCCTGCCGCCATCCTCCATGCGACCGTCCCTGAGAAGCGGTGAGAATGGCGAGGGTTGCTTCCAGTCGGCGGGATTGACCGGCTGCCCGTCGTAGTGGCTGTAGATCAGCAGCGTCCGGGTTGCACCGGGCACCCGCAAGTCGCCAAACACCAGTGGGTTGCCGGTTGTCTGGAGTACCTCGGCCCCGAAGCCGCGCCCCTCGAGCATGCGCCGGAGGAACTCGGCGTTCTTCGCGATGCCATCGCCATCGCCTCCCGCATTGGGAATCGAGAGCAGTTCGACCAGTTCTGCCACGATCGCCCGCTGGTTCGCCGACACGTAGGCCTCGACGCGCTGCCTGAGATCGGCCGGCTGCGCACGCATCGGCGCCGGCCACATCGTGACGCAGGCACACACGATCCCGCACGCGACCCTCGACATCCGCCCTCCCTACGGCCCACCCGCGTGTGACCGTGCGCGGATTATAGCTGGCTCAGAACTCGGGGCTCGGCCAGCCTGAAGGCCGGCCGCACGCAGGCATTCCATGCCGACAGGCGCCGGACACGTTCGCGACGCGACTTAAACGCGAACGGGGCATCGATCATATGTCGATGCCCCATCGGGCCCCCGGACCGGCTCCCCAGCACTCACGGCTCCCTGCCGCAATACAGCCCAGAGGCACGGCTCACGAGAGCAAGCGGCGTGCCGGCGCGCCGCGCTTCGCCAATGGGGCGCCAATCGCCAATGGGGTCAGATCTTGATTCGATGCAAGGAACCCGGGCGGCAGAGCTTGATCCTCCTGGTCTGCATAGAATCAAGATCTGACCCCACGCGACGCGGGCGCGCATTACGCAATTCGACGGGAGATTTCAGAACCGTACGCGAGCCCTGTCAGAGCCCCACACCCTCGGGGTACTCGAGCGCCAGGCGGAGCTGCCGCGCCAGCAAGTCGATCGACGTGCCGCCCTGCTTCCATCCCCCGTCGGTCTCGAACCGCGCATCGCCAATCCGTCGACCCCACGGGGCAATCACTCGCCCGATGGCACGAAAGTCGGCCCGGTCGGCGTGCTCCTGGTCGAGGCGGCGGACCACGTCCGGCGTCACCCGGATGAACGCCCGCAACGCCGGCGCCGTGCGGATGCTGTACTTGCGGCCGTTCCAGGCGGTCAGGAACAGCGTGGAGATCTGCTTGAAGTAGTTCACGTAGAACCGCGTGGCATCCTCACGGAAGTGCTCGAGGCGGCGCACGCCCCCGAGGGCCTCCGCCTGCAGCACTGCCTTGAGCTCCTGGGCGAGCGGTGCCTGTGCCACCTTCCCCGTGCCCACGCCCAGCAGCTTGATCTGGCCAAAGAGCGGCGAGTCTTCGCGCTCGTGCAAGGCACGGACGATGTCGTGGGCCGCGGCCAGGTTGGGATCGGCATACAGCTGACGGCCCGACAGCGACACCAGGTGTGACGAGTTGAGCCGGGTGTGCTTCGCGTTGATTGTCACGAACATCTGGACGACGTGATCTTCTGGCAGTCGATCGAAGATCACGGCTGGCACCGTGAAGTCCACCTGCTCGATGCCAAACCGCTCGATGTCCGCGTGGAGCGCGAGCAACCGATGCTGACCGTCAATCGCCCGAAGCACGCCCTCACGCTCGGGCACCTTCAACGTCCCGAGGCTGTCGCCCTCACTGACAGGATCGAACCGCAAGGGCTCGTCCGAGGAGATGATCACCGCGCCCGGAATCGACGGCAGGTTGCGCGCCTCCCGACACTGCTCGTAGTACTGGACGGGCCGACGTCCGCGCACCGGCGGATGGTGCGTTTCTCCGTAGCTGAGGACCTCGAACCGGACCAGTTTGTCGACGTCCCTTGCCGAGAGCGAGGCCTGGTAGAAGCCGACCCCGAATTGGTGCATCCGGATGGCGGGCACGTTGATCATGGTGGCGCATCTTACCTCAACTTTCCTTGACTTCAGGGCGGCGCTTGGCTAAACGTCCTCAACGCGGCTTTCTTCGATCAATCCAAGGAGATTCGTCAAATGTTCGCCCTGGTGCGTGCCCGGCGGCTGGGCCGCCTCGTCCTTCCCGCAGTCGCGGTTTCGTGCCTCGCCGTCCTCGGGGCGACCCCAGTCGCCCAGACACCCACGGCCGAGACCCAGGACCCCGAGTTCGCCCGCCTGGTCAGGGAGTGGACGACGGCTCCCGAGTTCCTGAGCCCGCTCGTCGACCACTTGCCCCTCCAGCCTGGGATCCCGACGCCGAAAGACGTGCTCGGCTATCACGTCGGCGCGCCACAGCAGCTGACGCGTACCGCCGACCTCTACCGCTACTACCGCGCGCTGGCCGCCGCGTCGCCGCGGGTGAAGGTCACCACCATTGGCCAGACAGACGAAGGCCGGGAGATCCTCGTCGTGTTCGTGGGGTCCGAGGAGAGCCTTCGCGATCTTGCCACCCATCGGGGCTACCTGGCGCGCCTGGCAGACCCACGCACGTTGTCGGACGCGGACGCGCGCGCGATCATCGCGAAGGCCAAGCCCATCTACTTCTTCTCCGGCGGGCTGCACAGCGGTGAGACCGGACCGCCAGAGATGCTCATGGAGCTCGCCTATCGGCTCGCGGTCGGGGACTCGCCCCTGCTCCGCCAAATCCGGGAGCAGCTCATCGTTGCCATCCTGCCAGCGGCCGAGCCTGATGGCCGCGACCGGTATGTGGACTGGTACTTCAAGCACCTCGTCGACGTCGCGGAGGAACGTGACCGCCTGCCGGGACCTCCCTACTGGGGCAAGTACATCTTTCACGACAACAACCGCGACATTCATTACTCACAGGTCACCACGCGGGCGCTGCTCGACTGGTACCTCGAGTGGCACCCGCCCATCATGCACGACTTGCACGAGTCGGTGCCCTTCCTCTACACGTTCAGCGGCCAAGCCCCGCAGAACCCTTCGCTCGACCCCATCCTCTACGGGGAGTTGCCCTGGTTCGCCACCTTCGAGATGGCGCAGCTGACCAAGTACGGGATGCCGGGCGTCTGGACCCACGCGTTCGTCGACATGTGGTCGCCTGGCTACCTTGCCTTCATGTCGTCGAACCACAACGGCATGGTTCGCATGTA
>JAFNAJ010000076.1 GCA_017860085.1 Acidobacteriota bacterium
TTGAGGAACGGCCACCGGGAGAACGGTACGCGCAACACGGGGTTGACGTCGACCCGGCCCAGGCCCTGGTCAACCTCGTTGCCGCCGAACTTGTTCGTGCGGACGATGCGGTTGACCTGGCTCGACACCGACGTGTACAGCGGCGTCTCGCCGATGCGGCGGGGCGCGCGCGTGAAGGTGATGCGCGGCGCGCCGCCGTAGACGGTCGAGTCGGTCTCCCCGTAGAACACCTCGTTGATGTTGTAGGTGGCGCTGAGACTGTTGGCGCCCCAGGAACCGGACACGTTGCCGCCGTAGAGGCGCTGGCGACGCGTCGCGTCATAGAAGTTGTTCTGGTAGGTCTGCTGGACGGTGACGTCGGAGAAGTAGTCGACGTTGCCGCGCGCACGCAGCCGCCCGGGCAGGGTCTGGCTCGCGTTCGCCCGGACCTCGTAACTGCGTCGCGCGGGGATGGACCGCGTGATGCCCGCCGCGTCGGTGTAGGTCGCCTCGTGCTCGTTCAGCCAGTACGTGCGAACCACACCCTCAGAGCCGGGGCCGGCCACGTAGCGGTACTCGCCGCCGAGTCCCTGCCCGGTCCGCGAGAACCAGTCGTAGAGCACCGTGAGATCCTGGCTGGCGTCGATGGCCCAGAAGAACGCGGTGCTGAGCGTGAAGCCCCGGATCGAGGAGTTCCCGTACGAGGGAAGCAGGAACCCCGTGGAGCGATCGTCCTCCTGGATCGGGTAGTAGATGATCGGCAGGTAGAGCACCGGCACGCCCTTCACACGCAGGACGGTGTGCTTGAGCATGGCGTATTCCTCGATCGTGATCGTGGCGCTCGACGCCACCAACTCCCACCGCGGCGTCGGCTGCACGCAGGTCGTGAAGCCGCCCTTCGTGATGCGGTACTTCGACGGGCCCAGCTTCTCGATGGTCTCGCCGTAGAAGTACGCGTCGGGCTCCTGCGTGCCGAACATCGAGCGGTCGACCCGATCGCCGAGCGAGGCGATGCCGGAAGCGTTGTAGAAGGTCCCCGTGCGGTCGGCCGTATTGAACTCCACCCGGTCGGCCGCGATTCGGCTGTCCACCGACACGAACACCACGTTGCCGGTTGCGATCAGACGGCCGGTGTCGGTGTAGTAATCGACCACGTCGGCGAAGAACTGCTGGTCATCGCGCTGCATCTCGACCTGGCCGGTCGCGCGCCAGTGGCCCTCGGCGAGGCGCTCGAGCCGGAACTGCTTCGACATGCTGAAGCCCGGGATCTGCGCGAGGGCGGGCAGCGCAGCGCCGAGGACGAGGGCGAGCCCGAGCGAGGCGGTCAGCAGGCGAGGCATCGTGGGAACGGGCGAGCGCTCGCGAACGCGGGCGGGGAGAACACGTCGAATCGGGCGCAGAATATCACGGCGTCCGACCACGGCAAAGGGTGTGCGGCGAAGTCCGCGGTGCCGGATGTCACCATGGGCACCGGGATCTACCCACGGGTGGGCGCTCGCCCGAGCACGTCGCCCAGCAGGAAGATCGAGCCGGCGACGCAGACGGTGTGGGCACCCGTGCCGAAGGCCCGGTCGATGGCATCGATCGGATCGGGGTGGCACTCGGCGGCGAACCCGAGCGTCCTGGCGAGCGAGGCGAGCTCGGCTGCAGGCCATGCACGTGAACCCGGCGGCTCGGTCACGACGAGGTGCGTCGCGACCGGCCGCAGCACCTGGAGCATCTGGCGCGCGTCCTTGTCGTTGACGACGCCGAGCACGACCGGCAGGCCTCCGGGAACCGCCTCCTGCAGGTACTCGGCCAGCCTCGCCATGCCTGCGGGATTGTGTGCCGCGTCGAGCAGCAGCTGGCGGTCGTGGTTCCAGTCGATCAACTGGAGACGACCCGGCCAGGAGGTAGCCACGAGTGCGCGCTCGATGGCGGCATGGGGCACCGAGAGGTCGCAGCAGCCCAGCGACTCGAGCAGCCGCACCGCGACGATGGCGTTGTCGGCCTGGTGGCGCCCGCGAAGGGCCAGGTCGAGCGGGCCGTAGCGGCCGGCGGGCGTGTCGAGGGTGAGGATCGTGCGCCAGCCCTCAATCGACACCTGGTGGCGCACGCCGTCGAATGCCGGCACGAGCGTGGCGCCACGGTCGGCCACCGCCGCGCGGATGACCGCGTCTGCCTCGGCCTTGCGTTCGCCGGTGACGACGACCATGCCGGGCTTGATGACGCCGGCCTTCTCGAACGCAATGGCGGCCAGGGTCGTCCCGAGGTGCCGCGTGTGCTCCAGGTCGATCGTGGTGATGGCCGCCGCCGCCGGCGAGGCAATGTTCGTCGCGTCGAAACGTCCCCCGAGCCCGACCTCCAGGACGGCGACGTCGACGCGGGCGCGCCTGAAGATCTCGAACGCGACGGCGGTCGTCAGCTCGAAGAACGTCACCGGCGCCTCGAGCCGACCGCGCGCGAGGGCTCGTGCCTCGGCATCGAGCACCCGTTGTGCGGCCTCGTCGACCACGTCGCGACTGACGTCGACGCCGTCGAGGGCGAACCGCTCCTCGAGGCGGACCAGGTGGGGGGACGTATAGCGTCCCGTCCGATAGCCGGCAGCCGCGAGAGCCGTCGCCGCGATGGCGGTCACGGATCCCTTCCCGTTGGTCCCGGCGACGATGACCGTCCGGTACGCGCGTTCGGGACGGTCGAGCTCGTCGCAGACGGCCCCGATGCTGTCGAGGCCCAGCTTCATGCCGAAGTGATCGCGTGCCAGGATGGTCTCGGTGGCGCTCATGCTGCACGTCGCGGGGCGGGGCGCCCCGCATCACGCGTCGGCGGACGTCACGTCGGGTGCAGGGTTCATGAAGCGCAAGGCGGCTCCGATCGTCGCCTTGAGCTCGCGACGATCGACCACCATGTCGATCATGCCGTGCTCGAGCAGGAACTCGCTCCGCTGGAATCCTTCCGGCAGCTTCTGCCGGATGGTCTGCTCGATGACCCGAGGTCCGGCGAAGCCAATGAGGGCCTTCGGTTCAGCAATGTTCAGGTCGCCGAGCATCGCGAAACTCGCCGTGACGCCACCGGTCGTCGGGTCGGTCAGCACCGAGATGTAGGGAAGGCGAGCGCGGTCGAGCCGGGCCAGGGCGGCGCTCACCTTGGCCATCTGCATGAGCGACAGCGTGCCCTCCATCATGCGGGCCCCGCCCGAGCAGGAGACGATCACGACGGGGCGGCGCCCGGCGATCGCGCGTTCGATGGCCCGCGCGATCTTCTCCCCGACGACGACCCCCATGCTGCCGCCAATGAAGTCGTACTCCATGGCGGCGACTTCCGTTTCGATTCCGTCGATGCGCCCCGTGGCAGTGACGACCGCGTCGCGCTGGCCCGTGGCGCTCAAGCCGCTCTTGAGGCGGTCCTTGTAGGGCTTGGTGTCGACAAACCCCAGGGGATCGGTCGAGATGAGGCCGCGGTCGTGCTCCCGCCACGCCGCGTCGAACAGGGTCCTCAGCCGCTCGATCGCCCCGATTCGGAAATGGTGTGCACAGCGCGGGCACACGTGCAGGCTGGTGGCGAGATCCTTGTTATAGAGGATCTCCTGGCAGCCCGGGCACTTGACCCACAGGCCCTCGGGCACCCGCACCGCCTTCTCGGCCGGGGCGGCCCGTGGCTTGCGCGTCTTCTTGAACCACGCCATCCGGGCAGCTTAGGGTGGCCAGCCCGGAGCGGTCAAGTCGCGCCGTGGCCGCGTTCACTCCGCCCTGGGCACGTAGTAGCGCGTGCCGCCGGACAGCGTCTGGAGCTGCTTGGTGATTTCGTCGAGCGTGGGATCGCTCCACGAGAGGTCGAACTGCGACGTCTCGACCACCAACAGGGGGGTGGACGCGTAGTGAAAGTAGAAGTGGTTGAACGCGTCGTTCACCTCCCCGAGCAGGTCCTCGTCGGGCATCACCAGGTCGGGTTGCTGCCGCGACCGGTGCTTCAGCCGGCGCCACACGACGTCGGTCGGCGCCTGCAGGTAGATCACCACGTCGGGCGGGGGGACGTCGCGCGCGAGCAGGTCGTAGAGGCGCTGGTAGATGAAGAGCTCGTTGTCGTCGAGAGCCACGTACGCGTAGACCTTGTCCCGGTCGAACAGGTAGTCGCACACGGTGCGCTGGCTGAACAGGTCGCCCTGCCGCAGCGACGCCTGCTGACGGTGTCGCGACAGCAGCCAGAACAGCTGGGCCTGGAAAGCCGCGCCCGCACGACCGGCATAGGCATCGGAGAGGAACGGGTTCTCGGTTTCGTCGAGCACGAGCGCGGCGTCGAGGCGGGCGGCGAGTCGCTCGGCGAGCGCCGTCTTGCCCACACCCGGCGGCCCGTCAATGACGAAGTGACGGAAGGTCAAGCTGGCGCGCAGTATAGCCAGCGTCCCACCCGGCGGCAAGGTCGAACCCGCGTGCTAACATGAGCCGCTCGGATCGAGGATGCCGAGCGGTCATGATGCACGTCGAACGCGCGGAACTGCGGGTGTTACGGCTGCCCCTGGTACGGTTCTTCGAGACCAGCTTCGGGCGTCAGCACGAGCGTGAGCTGATCCTGGTCCGCTTGCTCGGCGACGGGCTGTCGGGCTGGGGCGAGTGCGTGGCCGAGGCCGATCCCTACTACAGCGCCGAGACAACGACGACGGCGTGGTATGCCTTGCGCGACTATCTCGTGCCGCGCCTGCTGGGGCGGCGCTTCGAGCATCCTGCCGAGGTCTACGCGGCCCTGTCGCAGGTGCGCGGGCACCAGATGGCGAAGGCCGCCGTCGAGATGGCGGCGTGGGACCTCCACGCGCGCAGGCTCGGCCTGCCGTTGTCGAAGGTGCTCGGCGGAGTCCGGGCGCGCATCGCCTCGGGCGTCTCCGTCGGGATTCAGGATTCGATTGAGCAGCTGCTGGAGCAGGTGGCGAAAGAACTGGCGGCCGGGTACCAGCGAATCAAGATCAAGGTGAAGCCGGGCTGGGACGTCGGGCCCGTGGAGGCCATCCGCGCCCGCTTCGGCGACGTGCGGCTGATGGTCGATGCCAATGCCGCGTACACGCTCGATGACGCCGGGCACCTCGCAGCGCTCGACCCGTTCGGCTTGATGATGATCGAGCAGCCGCTCGACTACGACGATCTCGCCGACCACGCGGAGCTGCAACGCCGGCTTGCCACGGCCGTGTGCCTCGACGAATCGATCGACAGCGTGGCGCATGGGCGCGCGGCGTTGGCCCTTGGGGCCTGCCGGGTCGTCAACATCAAGCCCGGGCGCATCGGCGGCATCCGCGAGACCATGCGGTTGCACGATCTCTGCGCGGGTCACGGGATCCCGGTCTGGCACGGGGGCATGCTGGAAACCGGGATTGGCCGCGCGCACAACATCCACATCTCGACCCTGCCGAACTTCACGCTGCCCGGCGACGTGGCCGCGAGCAAGCGGTACTTCCAGCCCGACCTGATCGAGCCGGGGATCGAGGTTGATCCGGACGGTACCATCGAGGTGCCCACGGGGCCCGGCATCGGCGTGACCGTCATCGACGAACGCGTCGCGGCGGCAACCCACGCGCACCTCGTGCTTGGCTCATGATGCGGACGGTCGTCTGCCTCGCGTTGGTCGCGATGGCCGCGGCCTGTGCGCCGAAACCCCTTCCGGCGCCGCAGGCCCCTGCCGCTCCGCCGTGGGATCAGAAGCTGGCCGCGATTCTCCGACTCGAGGACGCGCGGGTCCTGCGCGCGTCTGCGGCGGAGGCGCTGGCCCCTGGTGCCTCGCCGGCCGTGGGCGCGGACCTGGTCGCGCTGCTCGCGGACTCGGAAGGGCGCGTGCGTCGACGAGCGGCGCTGGCCATAGGGCGCGTGGGCCTGTCCGAAGGGATCGATCCGCTGGCGGCGCTCCTCACGGACGGCGACCCCGAGGTTCGGCAGATGGCGGCCTTCGCGTTGGGGCTGATCGGCGACGTGCGCGCGAGCGGCGCCCTGTTGACGGCGCTCGGTGATCGCGACCCGCTGGTGCAGGGCCGGGCCGCGCAGGCGCTGGGCATGATCGGCGCGACGTCGGCGGCCCCCCAGATTGGCCAGGTCGTGGCAGCACGCGTGCGCGAGGAGTCGAGCCTCCGCCGCCTGGCGCCAGACGATCTGTCCCACCCGCAGGCGCCCGGCGTCGAGAGTTTCCGCTTGGGCCTCTATGCCCTCGTGCGGCTGAAGGCGTGGGACGCCTTGGCGGCGGCAGTCCTCGATGCGCGGGGTGAGCCGATCGTCGGCTGGTGGCCGGTGGCGTATGCCGTTCAGCGACTCGAGGACGTTCGCGGTGTCCCGGCACTGCTGGCGTTCGCGCGTGCGGGCGGGGTGGAACCCGTGGTGTTGGCCGCCCGAGGGCTGGGGCAGCTCCGCGAGCGCCGCGGGGTGGACGTGCTGCTGCCGCTCGTGGCGCCCAGCCAGCCCAACGTGCGGGTTCTCGCCGGCGCGGTGCGGGCCCTCGGGTCGATCGGGGATCCGCGCGCGGTCCCCGCGCTGATCGAGCTGCTTCGGGCGAGCGGCCTCGACGACAACGTGCGGCTGGAAGTCGTCGAGGCGCTCGGCGCTCTGAAGGCCCGCGAGGCCGTTCCGCTCCTGCTCGACGAGATTGCGAGCCGATGGCCCGCGATGCGCGCCCAGGCGTGGCGTGCCCTGGCCCGCATCGATTCGGACACGCTCCTGCTGGTCTTGTCCGGGCGTGATGCCGACGGGCACTGGGCGGTCCGGGCCGAACTGGCAGCCGTGGCCCCGTCGCTCGGGGCCGAGCGGGCGGCCCCGCTGCTGGCGCTGCTCGAGCGCGACGGCGACACGAGGGTCAGGGCCGCCGCAATCGAGGCGCTCGTGGAGGTTGGCTCTCCGGGGGTGGACGCCGCGCTCGTGACGGCTCTCGGCGACGACGACCTGGTCGTGAGGGCGACGGCGGCCAGGCTGATCGCGCGCCGCAAGGCGCGGCCCGCCGCCGCCGCGCTGGCGGCGGCCTACGAACGGTCGAAGGGCGATGATTCCTACGTGGCGCGCGCCGCGATCCTCGCGGCAGCCAGCGAACTCGACCCGGCCGTGGCGGCCCCGCTGCTTCGCGACGCGCTCGGGGATCGAGACTGGGCAGTGAGACGACGAGCCGCCGACCTGCTGCGCGCGGCCGACCCGACGGCCGACGTGCGCGGAATCCGCCCCGCCCCGACCGGGCGCGCCGTGGAGGCCTACGGTGATCCTGCGATCGTGTCGCCGCCGTTCTCGCCGCGTGCCTTCATCGACACCAGCCAGGGCACCATCACGATCGAACTGGCAGTCAACGACGCGCCACTCACCGTGCGCAATTTCGTCGACCTGGTCGGACGCGGGTTCTTCGATGGGGTGGCCGTCCACCGGGTCGTCCCGACGTTCGTCGTGCAGGACGGGGATCCCCGAGGAGACGGCGAGGGCGGGCCCGGATACACCATCCGGGACGAGATCAACGAGCGCCCTTACCTGCGGGGCACCGTCGGCATGGCCCTCGACTGGGCCGACACCGGCGGCAGCCAGTTCTTCATCACCCTCGGGCCGCAGCCGCACCTCGACGCGCGCTACACCGTCTTCGGCCACGTGATCGATGGCATGGAGGTGGCCGACCGGCTGAGGCGATTCGACGTGATCGAACGGGTGCGCGTGTGGGATGGGGTGTCGTGGACCGAGGGGCCGGATCGCGAATCGCGCGGCCCATCCGTGCCGCCGATGGCGACGCGGTGACGAGGCGCAACAAAAAGGGGGCGCCAGGCGCCCCCTGAATTCACCGACTCGCGCGAGCGAGCCTACCGCTTCTTGGCGGTCTTCTTGGCGGGCTTCTTCGCCGCCTTCTTTGCAGCCTTCTTCGCCATGTGATCCGTTCTCCTCTCTGACGGAGTTCCCTCACTCGTCCGCCGGGCGCCGGGGCGCCGACAACTGGCTGAGGGAGGGAACCCCCGTGGTAAGAGCGGCCCTACATCTCCGCTCTCACATGCCGCCGATCGGCCTTTACCGCTTCTTCGCGGTCTTCTTGGTCGCCTTCTTCTTTGCAGCCTTCTTTGCCATTCTCGATCCCCCCTTTCCCTTGGCGTCGTTGTTCGGGAGCCCGCCACGCCGCCGAGCGCCGGTGCCGCCTGGCCCGATCAACTCCGGCGTGGGCCTCCCGAGCCCTTCAACCGCTCGCGTCGTCCGCGGCTCAACGGCCGCCGGTCGACTCGCGGTCACAAAACTTGGGGGTGGCCGTTGTCGGCCACCCCCGGACTTGCGACGCGCGCCTAGCGCTTCTTGGCGGCCTTCTTGGCCGTCTTCTTCTTGGCGCCGCCCTTTGCAGCCTTCTTCGCCATCGGTCCTCCTCGAGGTTGGTCCGCAGCACCTCATCGTGACAGGGTCACAACGTCTGGGCTGAGTAACCTCCCCTCATACAAGATGTAGATTATGGGTGAGAAGAAAACCCTGTCAAGAGTTATTTTCGGCAAAAGTCGAAAAAACTTATGGCTGGGCCTGCGAGCATGCGGAGGCGAGTGAGTACGATCTGCAGCCGGTTGTCAACTACCCCCGGCTGCGCGGCCGGCAGGCCCGGGGTCGCCGCAACGGCCGGCGCGGCCGGCCTCAGGTCATCGAGATGCGGAGCTGCTGTTTCTCGGCGTGACGCTCGAGCGCCAGCGCGATCAGGCGATCGATGAGCTGCGGATACGACACGCCGCTCGCGTTCCAGAGCTTCGCGTACATGCTGATCGTGGTGAAGCCCGGGATGGTGTTGACCTCGCTCAGGTAGATCGTACCCGTGTCGCGGCTGAGCAGGAAGTCGACGCGCGCCATGCCCTCGCAATCGAGGGCGCGGTACGCGGCCACGGACAGCCGGCGCACGGTGTCGACCTGGTCGGCCGTCAACGGGGCGGGAATCAGCAGCTCGGAACCGGCATCGAGGTACTTCGCCTCGTAGTCGTAGAACTCGCGCGACGGGATGATCTCGCCCGGCACCGACGCCTCGGGGCGTTCGTTGCCCAACACGGCGCACTCGATCTCCCGGGCGCCGGGCACCGCCGCCTCGACCAGGACCTTGCGATCGAACTCCGCGGCCAGCGCGAGGGCCGTGCGCAGCCCGTCGACGTCCTTCGCTTTCGAGATGCCGACGCTCGACCCGAGGTTCGCGGGCTTGACGAAGACCGGCAACGCCAGCCGCG
>JAFNAJ010000460.1 GCA_017860085.1 Acidobacteriota bacterium
GACCTGAAGACCCGCCCTACTCGTACCGGAGGGCCTCGATGGGGTCGAGCCGTGCGGCCTTGCGGGCCGGGTAGAAGCCGAAGAAGACGCCGGTGAGCGCCGAGAAGCCGAACGCCAGGCCCACGGCCTGGGGCGAGATCTGCGTGGGCCACCCGAGGAACTGGGTGAGCGCGGTCGACACGCTGATGCCGAGCCCGATGCCGATGGCGCCTCCAATGAGGCTGAGCACGATGGCCTCGACAAGAAACTGCATGAGCACGTCCCGGCTCCGGGCGCCGATCGACATGCGGAGCCCGATCTCGCGCGTGCGCTCGGTCACCGACACCAGCATGATGTTCATGATGCCGATGCCCCCGACGATGAGCGAGACGCCGGCGATGCTGGCCAGCAGGGCGCCCATCGTGCGCGTGGCCTCGGTCCGCATCGCGGCCATCTCCTCGAGCGTGCGCACCATGAAGTCGTCGGTGTCGCCCTGGTAGATCCGGTGCCGCGCGCGAAGCAGGGTCGTCACCCCGTCGGAGACCGTGGCAACGCTGTTGGCCGTGACGGCCGAGATGGTGATGTTGTTGATGTGGGTGATGCCCAGCAGCTTCTTCTGAACGGTCGTGTAGGGCACGTACACCGCATCGTCCTGGTCTTCGCCGCCGGTGCCCTGGCCCTTGCTCGACATGACCCCGACAACCTTGAATGGCTGGTTCCTGACCCGAATCGTCTGGCCCGTCGGGTCGGCACCTTCGCCGAAGAGCATGTCGCGCACGGTGGAGCCGAGCACGGCCACCTTGGCCGCCGAGCTCACATCCTGCGGCGTGAAGAACGCGCCGTACTCGACGGGCCACGACCGGATCAGTGGCAACTCGATGTCGGTGCCGTTGACGCGCGTGTTCCAGTTCTGATTACCGGCAATGACCTGGCTGCGGGTGGTGACGCCCATGGCCAGGTATTGGATGTTGGGCACCTGCTCACGGATGGCCTGTGCGTCCTCGACCAGGAGTGTGTTGGCCGCGCCCGACCCCATGCGGACGCCACCCGCCATGAAGTTGCCGGCCATGACGTAGATGAGGTTGGTGCCCGCCGAGCGGATCTGGCTCTCGATGGTGGACCGCGCGCCGTTGCCGAGCGCGACCATGGCAATCACCGCGGCCACGCCGATGATCATGCCGAGCATGGTCAAGGCCGAGCGCATCTTGTTGCGGAAGAGCGCCTTGAGCGCGATGCGCAGCGTCATCAGCAGGCCCATGGTCAGCTCCGTGGCGCGAGCGACGCCAGTTCCTGGCTGGCAAGTCGGCGCGCGCCGTTCTGTTGGTCGGCGACGATCTGCCCGTCGCGAAACGCGATCGTCCGCGAGGCGTACTCGGCAATGTCGTGCTCGTGCGTGATGAGGAGCACCGTGATGCCGCGCTCGGTGTTGAGACGCTGGAAGATGTCCATCACCTCGACGCTCGTTCGGCTGTCGAGATTGCCCGTCGGCTCGTCAGCCAGGAGAAGCGACGGGTTGTTCACCAGCGACCGCGCGATGGCGACGCGCTGCTGCTGGCCACCCGAGAGCTGGTTGGGATGATGGTGCTCCCGGTCGGCGAGGCCAACGGCGGCCAGCGCCTCGCGCGCCCGGCGATGCCGCTGGGACAACTTCGCCTTGCTGCGCCCGTAGAGCAGCGGGAGCTCGACGTTTTCGAGCGCACTCGTTCGCGCCAACAGGTTGAACCCCTGGAAGACGAACCCGATCTTCTGATTGCGGATCGCGGCCAGCTCGTCGCGAGAGAGGCGAGACACGTCGCGGCCATCCAGTTCGTAGCCACCCGACGTCGGGCGGTCGAGACACCCGAGGATGTGCATGAAGGTCGACTTGCCCGAACCGGACGGGCCGGTGACTGCGACAAACTCGCCGGATTCGATCTCGACCGTGACCCCCCGCAACGCGCGAACCGCGATCTCGCCGCCAAGATCGTAGGTCTTGGTGAGATCGCGCACTGCGATGACCGGCACGTCAGCGCCCCGGCGGTCGGCCGCTGCCGGGCCCGCGGCTGGGTCCCATCAAAGGCGACCGACCCGTTTGACCGCTCGAAGCCTGGGCAGGAAGCGTCACACCCGACACCAGCTCCATCCCGGGCAGGAGCTCGCCGCTGAGGAGCTCGGTGTAGATCCCGTCGGAAATCCCGAGTCGCAGTCGCACTGGTTTGAGTTGCTGGTTGACGTAGAGCCAGACGCGCCCGCGCGACTCGGTCTGGGGCAGCGGGCCGAAGAGCGAGTCGATCGTCTGCGCCGAGCTTTCGGCGATCGAGGTGCCGGCCGGTGGGCGTGCGGGGGCGCGGGCCCGCTCGGCCCGTCGCGTGGCCGGTGGGCCACCCGCGGGCGACGGTGCGGCTTCACCCGCGAGGAACGCCTCGACGTCGAGGCCACGCTCCTTCATGCGGGCGACGAACTGCGCCCGCTCCTCGGGTGACATGCCTTCCATCCGCTCACGCATGCGGCGCCGACGCTCCTCGGGATCGACGCTGCCCTGCCCGCCGCCGAAGCCTGGACCTCCACCGCGGGGCTCACCGAACCTTCTTTCGTCGCCCGCTCCGGCACCGGCTCCAGCGGCGACACCGGGCTGCTCGCCAGCTGCCTGGCGCATCCCGGGCGTCGGGCCGGGTGCGACCTGCTCTGCCGGCCGCGCCTCGCCAGATGGCCGCGCCTGGGCGGACGCCCCACGGGGACCACCCTCTCTGGTCGGCTGCGACGCGGCCGGCGGACTCGTGCGCGCGGTCGTCGCTGCCGGCTGACCCGACGCCGAGCTGGCGGGCGCGGAAGCGCCCGTTTGCGCCGTGCTACTCGAAGGGCTGCCTTCGCC
>JAFNAJ010000461.1 GCA_017860085.1 Acidobacteriota bacterium
TCGTTGAGCCTGGCCGATCCCTGGACGTACGAGGCGCAGTTGGAGGCCCGCGAAACGGAGCTTCCGGTCCTGTTTGAAGCACTCGGCATTGATGAGCAGCTGGGTGCGTCGAGCGGCGCGCTCGGGCTCTCTGTACACGCAGCGGGGACATTGGCCTCGCTCGCCGACGCGACAATCAAGGCGACGCTCCACTCGCTCGAGGGCGCGGTTCTCGGCCAGCCGCTCGACCTGGCCGCGCCGTCACACTGGCGGGTCGCCGATGGCGCCCTCACGACGGACGGGCTCTCGGCAGGCTGGGGACCCACCCGCCTCGTCGTCGAGGGCCACACCGCGCCAGATGGCACCACGTCCGGCATCCGAGGGGTCCTGCAGTCACGACTCGAGGACGTGCAGGCGGCGCTGGCCTTGGCCCAACTCGAGGGCTGGCAAGTGACCGGCGCTGTGGAGGCAACGGTCGAGGCCCGCGAAGTTCTCACGGCTCCGCGCATTGAGGGGCGTCTGACCATCGCAGACGCGGCGGTCGCTCGAGGTGATCAGATCGTCGCAAGTGGCATCGCGGCATCGGTGGATGCACGGGACGGCGTGCTCAGCCTGAGCGAGTCCACGGCCTCGGTGCTGGAAGGCACCGCGACCGCCTCGGGCCGTATCCCGGCCTCGTGGCTCCCACCCGCTGCGGCGCGCTTCTTGACCATCGGTCAGCCATCAACGACCAGCGCTGTCCTCGACGTGGGTGCCAGCCTGCCCGTCGCGGGCGTCTACGACTGGCTGACCGGCTCCCGCAAAGCCAAGGTAGAGGGCGGCGTCGGTCTCAACCTCCATCTCGAGGCCTCGTCGCCCAGGCTCGACGACATCATTGGCACGCTGGTCGTCGAACAGGCGTCGCTCGTGTCTGGCGACCTGACCATCGCCCAGCGCGAGCCCGCGAACCTCACGATCGGGGGTGGGCGGATCGACGTGCAGAACCTCCACCTGACGGGCCCCAAGAGCGAGTTCTGGGCCGAGGGATTCATCGGGCTGACGGCCGCGCACGAGAGCAACCTTCGCGTCTATGGCTCGGGCACGCTGCGCCTGATCGATCTCTTCCTGCCAGGGCTCGCCAGCGGGCGAGCCAATTTCGAGGCACAGGTGCGCGGGAAGGGCGAGTCGCGACGGGTCACGGCCGTGGTCGACCTCGACAACGCGAGCCTCGCGATGCCGACCCTCCGCCTCTCGCTTGCCGACTGGACCGGGCGCATCACGCTCAATCGCCGCGGCATCGAGGCCAACAGCCTGACCGGCCAGCTCAATGGGGGCGACGTCACGGTCGCGGGCTTCCTGCCCATCGGCACGGGCGCGGCACCGCCCGATCCCATGTCCGTGAGGGCGCGCTCAGTGCTGCTCGAGATCCCGAAAGGGCTACGCACGGAGGCCGACGCCGACCTCTCGTGGCAGCGCAGCGGCGCAACATCTGCGATCTCGGGCGCGGTGACCATCAACTCGGGCGCGTATCGTGAGCCCGTCACCCAGATGATCGCGCTCGTCCAGACGTTTTCAGCGCGACCGACCGCGGAGAGTTCCCTCCCCGCGTGGCTCGACGCGCTGGCGCTCGATGTCACGTTCACCGCCTCGGAGGCGCTGCGCCTGGAGAACAGCGTGGCATCGGCCGAGTTCCTGCCCAACGTGCGCCTGATCGGCACGGTGGGCGAGCCAGCCCTGCAAGGCGAGCTGCAGGCCCTCGAGGACGGCCGCCTGCGACTCGGCGGGCGCACGTACCGCATGCTCGACAGCGAAATCAGCTTCGCGCCGGCCACGGGCGTGACGCCGACCCTGAACATCCAGGCGGAGACCCGCGTGGGCGACTACGAGGTGTACCTGCGGCTCACGGGCCCACCCGATGCCGTGGAGACGTCGTTGACGTCCAACCCTCCGCTCGGTGAGCGCGACCTTCGCTCGCTGCTGCTCACGGGGCGGACGACCGGCGTCACGGGCGAGGCGGCAGGCGGCGAGAGCTTCGCCATGGGTGCGGTGTCGGCCGACGTCCTCGGGTTCGCTGGCTCGTTCGTCGGGTTCGACGCCATGAGCTTCGGCCAGACCACCGATCTCGACCTGGTGGCGGCCGACGTGGATCCGGCCACGCGCTTCACCGTCACCAAGCGTCTCGGCGACCTCTTCGAGGTCATCCTCTCTCAGAACCTCGACGAGAACGAGCTGACCTGGGTGGTCGTGTACAAGCCCGGCCGCAGATACCAGATCAGGGTGTCGTCGCGCGACAACCTCGAGGAGACCATCGAGTTCAGGCACGAGATCGACTTCGGGCCCGGCGGCCGTGCCAAGGCGCCCGAGGCGGGCCGCAAACGCTCGGAGGCGACCATCACCGCGGTGGATCTCACCGGTGAGGCGTCGGTCGATCCGCGCGAGCTGCGCAGCCTGCTGGCTCTTGATTCCGGCGATCGGTTCGACTTCGCCAAGTGGCAGGGCGACCACGAGCGGCTCGAGCGCTTCTTTCGCGATCGCGGCTACCTGGCCGTGCGCGTCGTCCCCCGTCGCAAGATCGTCGATGACACGCCCGGGCACCAACAGGTGGCGCTCGAGTACCGGATTGAGCAGGGTCCCACGACCTTCATCGAGGTCAGGGGCTACACGTTGCCCAAAGCCGTGCGCGCCGCCGTCGCGGCGGCCCGGGCCGATGCCGTGTTCGCGTCGATCTTCGCCGAAGACGCGGCGGAGCTCGTGCGGGACCACCTGGTCGACGAGGGATTCCTTCGCGCCGAGGTCGGGACCGAGGTGGTTGAACAGACCGACGATCTCGAGCGCGTCGTTCTCTCGGTGACACCGGG
>JAFNAJ010000077.1 GCA_017860085.1 Acidobacteriota bacterium
GTGCGTGTGGGCCTGGACGATGTCCGCGGGTACCTCATGGGCGGGATCGAGACGTGGGTGCGTGCGGGATACCCGCTGGCACAGACGCCGCAGGTGTCGGTCTCCGCGCTCGCGGCGCTACTCGATCGCGGCGACACCCTGCGCATCCTCGACGTCCGCGACCCGGCGGAGTGGCGAGAAGGCCACATCAGAGGAGCCATTCGGGTTCGATGCGGGGAGCTCTCGAAGCGGCTCGACGAGATTCCTCGCGACGGTGGGCCCATCGCCATCGTTTGTGCCGCGGGGTACCGGTCGACCGTGGCGGCCAGTGTGCTCGAGCGCGCCGGGTTTTCGAGCGTCATCAACGTGACCGGCGGGATGAACGCCTGGAAGCAGGCCGGCCTGCCCCTCGCCATCAGCTGACAGTGACTGTACCCGCGCGGGACGGTCTTCCCGAACACTTGATCGCGGCAGCCCCTCAGGTCTGCCCTTCACGACTTCAGTGCCAGTTCGTGTGCGGCGCCTGGTTCAGCACAAACCAGCCGTAGAGCAGGCCGCGGTACGTCTGCCAATGCATGCCGCGACGTTGGTAGAACGGGACCAGGGCCTGCTGCAGCGCCGGCAGACGGTAGAACGGCACGCCTGGGAAGTAGTGGTGCTCGAGGTGGTAGTTCGAATTGAGGAAGGCGAGGTCCCAGAACCAGTGGCCACGCATCAGCGTGCCCCACTTGGCCGGATCGGACGGGTCGATGTCGTAGTGCTGACCGAGTCGGTTGAGCGTGAATGCGACGGGGAACACGAAGAAGACGGGCAGCACGTAGGCCCGCAGGGCCGCCGCGGCGCCGAAGCCCCACCACACGCCAAGTCCGACCGCCAGGTGCGCGCCGATCGAGACGAGCCGCTCGCGTTGGATCCGCTGCCGAACCTCGGGAGGATAGGTCGCTGATTCCCTCCGGGCAGCGCTGAAGTAGATGGGGAAGAGGGCCGGCGTGCAGTAGAGCAGCTTGTACCACCGGCTGTTGCGCTTGGGCGACAGGTGGTGACGCTTGGGGTCGGCTTCGTCCGAGCCGAGCTCGGCGTGGTGGTCGAGGTGCCAGCGCGTGAACTGAGTGGCCGAGATGCCGCTCGGAACGGCGTAAAGGAACGCCAGTACCTGTTCGGCCATCCGGTGGCGACGGGCGAACACCGTGTGGTGGACGACCTCGTGGAGCAGCACCGTGAAGTTGAACACGGTGAACCCCTGCACCAGGGCCAACGGCACCCAGATCCACGGAGACTCGAGGCGCACGAGTCCCCAGGTGGCCAGTACAAGAAGCGCGAACTGGCGTGCCGCCACCCACAGGTGGCGAGCGGCCGATTTCTGGTGCAGTTCGCGCAGCGTGTCACGCGTCAGCGCGCGTCCGAGCTCGGCCCGGAGCGCGGCGGCGTGCCGGCTGTAGAAGTGGGTCTTCTCCACGCGTTGCTGGTTGTGACGGCCCGACTCCGCACTATAGCACGGCGCGCTGGCGTGACACGCTGCGGCATACGAGCGTGTTGAGCTTGATCGAGGAGTGTGCTAAAAACCCGCAATCCGTTGCGGCTTCTCGGGGATGCGGCGTGCGGTCGTCCACACGGTCCCGCCCGTGCGCGTGCCCAGAACAGGCGAGGTTTCCATGATTCGCTCGTCCTTGTTTGCGGTGGTTGTTGCCGGTTGGTCAGTGGCGGCCATGGCTGCCCCGGGCACCTGGTCGTCGGACCCGCCCGCGGTGGGGCCCGATGCGCCCGCGACCGAGCAGGCGGCGTCTGGGCCGCAGCAGCCCCCACCGGCCCAACCTGCCAGCCCCGAGCGGTCTGGTCAGGAGAAGCCGAAGGGTGAGGAGCCGCCGAAAACCGAGGAGCAGCCCCCGGTGCCGGCGTTCGAGGAACTGGTCGTCGTGACGGCGTCGAAGATCGAGCAGAAGCTCGTGAACGCGCCGGCGGCGGTGAGCCTCATTTCCGGCCAGGCGATCGAGGCGCTGCCAGTCCAGTCGTACGCCGACCTGTTTCGCGCCGTCCCCGGTGTGAACGTCGCCCAGACCTCGGCGCGCGACATCAACGTGACGAGCCGCGGCGCCAGCTCGACCCTCTCCACGTCGCAGTTGGCGCTCATGGACGGGCGCAGCATCTACCAGGACTTCTTCGGGTTCGTCGCGTGGGACTTTCTCCCGATCAGCTTCGACGAAGTCAAGCAGATCGAGGTGATTCGAGGACCCGCCTCCGCCGTGTGGGGCGCCAACGCGATGACCGGGGTCATCAACGTGATCACCAAGTCGCCCCGGGAGCTGAACGGCGACTCGTTCGCCGTCTCGTTCGGTGGATTCGATCGCGAGGTGGACGACGACGGCACGGGGGCCGGGACGCTCTTCTCGTTCAACGTGACCCACGCGCGGGCCGTCAACGACCGCTGGTCGTACAAGCTGTCGGGCGGCGCCTACTCGCAGGACGCGCTGCCGAGGCCGGCCGGCACCATCGACAACGCCTACAACACGCCGTATCCGTCCTTCCAGAACGAGGGCACGACGCAGCCGAAGTTCGACGCGCGCGTGGATTACGACGCCGAGAATGGCCAGCGTTTCATCGTGGCCGGCGGCATCGCCGGGACCAGGGGGCTCATCCACACCGGGATTGGGCCGTTCAACATCCAATCGGGGACGCTGCTCGGGTACGCGAAGGCCAACTACAGCCGGGGCGCGATGAAGATCAACTTCTTCACCAACCTGCTCGACGGCGAAGGGACCAACCTGCTGGCGGTTGACGCCCAGGGGCAGCCAATCCTCTTCCTCTTCAAGCAGCAGACCTACGACCTCGAGTTCGGCAACGTGCAGACCATCGGCACGCGCCACGTGATCAGCTACGGCGCCAACTTCCGCCACAACACCTTCGACCTGTCGCTGGCGCCGCTGGGCGACAACCGGCAGGAAGGCGGCTTCTACGTGCAGGACGAGATCTTCCTGTCCGACCACTTCCGGTGGCTGGTTGGCGCGCGCCTGGACAAGTTCGACGTCATCGACGACCCCGTGTTCTCGCCGCGGACGACCTTCATGTTCAAGCCGAACGTCGACCACACCTTGCGGGTGTCGTACAACCGGGCGTTCCGCGCGCCGTCCCTGGTGAACAACTACCTGCAGGTCGGCCTCGTCAACGCGATCGATCTGGGGCTGATCTTCCCGCCACTGGCCGGCCAGCAGTACGTCTTCCCCGTCGAAGCCCTCGGCAACCAGGACCTGGTCGAGGAGGAGATGACGGCCTACGAGGTGGGCTACGCGGGAGCGATTCGCGGACGCGTCACGCTGAGCGCGGCGTTCTACGTCAACGACTCGAAGAACGAGATCTTCTTCACCCAGACCGGGTCCTACAGCTCGAAGAATCCGCCACCGGGCTGGCCGCTCCCGCCGGTGGTGCTCGACATCCTGATCGCCCAGAACGCGTTCGGCCCCGGCAACGGCCTGCCGTCGACCTTCAGCTACCTCAACCTCGGCAAGGTTCGCAACAAGGGCATCGAGCTGGGCGCCGACGCCCTGATCGGCCGCGGGTGGAACGGCTTCGTGAACTACTCCTGGCAGGCCGAGCCCGAGCCGATTGGCTTCGACATCTCGGAGCTCAACCTGCCACCGACGAATCGTTTCAACCTCGGGGTCGGGTACTCGGCCGACCGCTACTTCGGGTCGGTCTCCCTCAACTACCAGGACGATGCCTACTGGCAGGACGTGCTCGACGCGCGATATGCGGGGCCGACCGAGGCGTTCACCACCGTCAACGGCGCCTTCGGGGTGCGCTGGGCGAGCGGTCGCGTCACGACCTCGATCAAGGTGAACAACCTCTTCAACGAGCAGATCCAGTACCACGTGTTCGGCGACATCATGAAGCGCCAGGTGCTCGGGGAGCTGAGGATGCAGTTCTGAGGTCGCCCGGCGGGCTGGAGGTCAGCCTTCGGAGGGCGGCTCGCCGCGGCGCTCGAGCCGATAGCGCGCCACCCGCACGGCCGCCTCGGCCCGCTTCATCTCGACACGGCCCTGAAACCAGGCCCCGAGCTCGACGCCGATCTTCGGGGCCGTGAGATCGCCGTCGACGACCGCGCCCTCGAGCACCTCAATGCTGTCGCTGGCTGTCACCGCCCCCGAGACGCGCCCGGCGATGGTGATGATCTTGGCAAACATCTGGCCGGTGACGCGCCCTTCTGGTGCGACCGTCAGCGCGTGATTGGGCAGGTTGATGTCGCCGTCGAGCCGCCCGGCGATAATGAGGTCCTCGTCGGCGAGGACATCGCCCGCGATGACGATGCCTTCTGCGATGACTCCGGGGCGTGGCTGGCTGCGGTATGGCTGGACGCTGTCCATCCTTGTCATCCTAGCACTCACCATGCTCCCGCCAGGCAATTTCCGTGGCCATTCTCACTGGTACATGGTGACGTGGGTGCCCTTCACCGACAAGGTGCTGAAGTGGCACGACCTGGCCGGAAACATGGTGGTGTTCGTGCCGTTCGGGCTGATGTGCCCGTTCGGCCGCACCCGCTCTGGCGCGGGGCGGCTCATGGTCGTGGCTGTCCTGGCGCTGGCGCTGTCGATCGCGGTCGAGACCTTCCAGGTCTACTGCCACAACCGCTTCGCGTCAGCCACCGACGTCGTGTTCAACCTCGCGGGGGCGGTGCTGGGCTCTCGCCTCGCGTCAGCCCGTCGAGCGCACGCCTGACGGCGTCCAGGTCGTTGGGCAGTTCGAGGGGACGGCTGGCCAGCGGCGTGGGGAATCCGAGGGTGCTTTCGTGATAGCGCTGCTTGAACTCGGGGAACTTCAGCCCGTTCGCGGTCGAGACGACGACCACCCGCGCATGGCGGCCAATCTCGCCGCGGGCGACGAGGGTCGAGAGCGCCGCAAGGGCCACCCCTGTGTGCGGACAGGTGAACATCCCGCATCGGTCCGCTCGCGCGGCGGCGTGTGACAACTCTTCCTCAGTCGCTTGCTCGACGCACCCCTGGTACCGCTGCAAGACCCTGATCGCCTTCTGCACCGACACGGGTGCGCCGATCTGGATGGCCGAGGCAAGCGTGGGGCGTGCGGTCACGGACCGATAACGCCAGCCGTTCTGGTAGGCCAGGTACAGGGGATTGGCCGCGGCCGCCTGAGCGACGATGAGCCGCGGTCGCGTGTCGATCAGCCCAAGGGCGACCATCAGGTCGAAGCCTGCGCCGAGTGCACTCACGTTGCCGAGGTTGCCGCCAGGAATGACCACGACGTCGGGCACGGTCCAGCCCAGTTGCTGCACGATTTCAACGGCGACGGTCTTCTGCCCCTCGAGGCGGAGACTGTTCATGGAGTTGGCCAGGTAGACCCCCTCGGCTTCGACGAGGCGCTGGACGATGGCCATGCACCCGTCGAAGTCGGTGTCGAGCGACAGCACGAGCGCGCCGTTTGCCAGCGGCTGGAGCAGTTGAGCGGTGGAGACCCGCCCGCGTGGCAGGATGACCAGCGCCGGAATGCCCGCGGCGGCCGCGTAGGCGGCCAGTGACGCCGACGTGTCGCCGGACGATGCGCAGGCGACGGCGCGCACGCGACGCCCATCGGCGATCATCTGGCGCACGACCGAGACGAGAACGGTCATTCCGAGGTCCTTGAACGACCCCGTGTGGGTGAACCCGCACTGCTTGATCCAGAGGTCCGGGACGCCGAACTCGGCCCCGAGGCGATCAAGCTTGACGAGCGGTGTCCCACCTTCGCGCATGGTGACGATGCACTCGTCCCGTACCGCCGGGCACACCCACTCGCGCTTGCTCCAGACTGACGAGCCGTGGATCGTACCGTGTGGGCGGTCACGATCGTCGAACAACGCCATCCAGGCCGACGCCGTGCGGTCGCACAGCGCGTCGAGATCGTGCGCGACCTCGAGCAGTTGACCACACGACGGACACCGGTAGATCGGCTGGTCGAGCGCGTGGTCACCCGGGCAGCCGGCGAGACAGCGGAAGACGGCGCGATATGGCATGGGGCTCGCTTTTACCACAGTACAGCCCTGTCGGGATGCCCTTCCACGCCCCAGGGATTACGAAACGTGTCGATGGCACACGAGTCTGTAATCGACGCCGCCGGCGTTCCTGGGGGCAGGCATTGGGTATTCGCGACCACGGTCCACGTGCCGATTTGAAGGCAGGTGCCCGTCTGACCACGCGATGAGCGCACAACCCTCAGCCTCCGAGCACCCTGGGACGGGTGACGGCCGGACCGTCTTCGAGGACGGGCTCGGCTTGCGGATCCGAAGCGAGAGCGGCGGCGATCTCGTCGAGCGGCTGGTGGTCTGCCCGGAGCTGATGCGGTTTGAGAGCGCACTGCGCGACCGCATGGGGCGCCTGGCCAATTTCCGCCACGTACGCTACCCGCGGGTGCGAGCCGTCGAGCGAACGGGCAGCGGCGAAGACCAGACGGTGACGGTGGTGACCGATGCGGTCAGGGGGCATCGGCTCGCGACGCTGCTCGATGCCGCCGCGACGCAAGACCTGGTGATCGACGTGAACGCCGCCCTCCAGGTGGCGCGCGAACTGCTGCCCGCCCTCTCGGTTCTGCACGACTCGCGCGCCGTCACACACGGCGCCCTGGGCCCCGAACGCATCATCCTCACTCCCGAGGCGCGCATCGCCATCGTCGATCACACGGTCGGCCTGGCCCTCGAACGCCTCAGGTTCCCACGCTCGCGCCTGTGGCGGGAATTCCGGATCGCGATGCCTCCGTCGGCGGGGCTGCCGCAGTTCGATCAGCGGGCCGACGTGGCGCAGGTGGCGATGGTCATCCTCGCCCTGGTGCTCGGCCGGCCCATCGGGTTGCAGGAGTTCCCCGACGGGCTCCGCACGCTGGCCACCGAGACGCCAGAGCGGCTCGGCGGCGGCGCCGCCCGGCCGATGACGGCATCGCTGCGGGCGTGGTTCGAGCGGGCGCTGCCGCTCGAATCCCGACGACCGTTCGCGACGGCGCTCGAAGCCCAGATCGCGCTCGAGAGCGTGGTCACGCGGGAGGTGGCGTATTCGCCGCGGCCTGGCGCGCTCAGGACTCTCCTGCATCGGTACGAGGAGTTGCGCGATCACGGCGTCGGTGCCTCGCCCGACGCAGCGCGCGAGCGGGACGCGGGATCGGCCAGCGACCGTCAGACCACGCAAGAACCTGGGAACGAAGGTCCTCGCGTCGCGTCGACCACGTCGCCTCGACGCCGCGGCGGAGGTAAGGGTCGAAAGGCGCCCACGGCCGATGAACTGGAGGCGCAGGAGATCGCGCGCCTCGAGGCGGAGCTCGCCCGCCTCATGAGTCTCGAGGCCGCAGCCGAGCCTGGCGCAGCGGAACAACCGGCGACGCTGGGCACCGTCGTGCCGTTCCCCGGCCACTCGGATGCTCGCGTCGAGATGCCGGATGCGCCACCGAAGCCTGTGGCGCCATCGCCCGAGCCGCGGTTCGTCGACGTACCCTCGACGGCCCAGATGGCACCTGACGCGTCGCCCGAGGTGGCGAGCGTCGTTGGGCACGCGGCTGAGACGGAACCGCCATTGGGCGAGGAGGAGGTTGCGGCACTGAATGCCCTCCTCGAAATCGAAACCCAGGCGAGCGTGCCGCCGGAGGCGACCGCTCCCGACGGTGTCGAATGCGCCCGGGTGTCGCAAAGCGATGACGTCGTGGCGACAGACGTCGTACTCGAGGTGGACCTCGACGCGGCCCTCGAGGCGCTCATCGCGGATGCACTCCAGGCGGCGCCGGCGGATACCCCGGTGTGGGCTGTCGACGCCGTTGAGGCCGTCACAGAACCGGCAATCGAGGTCGCCAGCCTTCCCGCGGATGCGTTGGCCGGACAGCCTTCTGTCGCGGAGGAGGCCCCGCCAAACCGCGCCGCACCCGAGTTCGTCGCCCCAGAAGTTGTCCCGCCGGAGGTCGTCGTACCGGACGTCCCGGTGCTGGACATCGCCGAGCCTGAGCTTGTCGAACTCCAGGGTGAGGCGTGGTCACTCACGTCCCTTACCGAAGTGGACGCGATCACGCTGGCCCGGCTGTCCAACGCCGAGGCTGAAGCGACCGCCGCGATCGCCGAGCCGGCGCGCGACGAGTTCACCCGCGTGCTCGACTTCGAGTCGGCACCCGAACCGGTCGCACTCGCCCTCGTGCGGCCTTATCATCGCCGGCTTGGCGCGGCCAGGAGAGCGGGCCGGTCTCTCAGCACCACCGACGTGGCGCGCCTGCTGGCGCTCGCGCCACGGGTCGTCGAAGGCGATTCCGCCAGGGCCGTGCCCCTGAGACGGCGGCCAGCACCACGACGCCCGGCGGCGCTCGCAGGCGCGCCAGAGCCCGCGGGTGCGCTGGCAACGACGGCCACCAGGGTGTTTGCCACGCTGGCCGTCTACCAACCCGCAGGGGCTCTGGTGGCACCGGCGGCACTGGTGGCATCGACTCCTGATGTTGCAGAAGAGGTGGCTCCGTTCGAGGCACTGGTGTCAGCCGAGCTGCCTGCCCCCGCGGAGGTCGAGACTGAACAGATCCCCGACGTGTGGGTGGAAGCCGTCGAGCCGGCTGCGATCGAGGCGGTCGAGCTCACGGACGTGGCGCCGCTGGCAGAGGTCCTCGTCGACGCGGCGGTCGAGATCGTCCCGCCTGCGGAGCTGCTCCCCGCTGTCTGCGCCGAGGTGGACGTGGCAGTCGAGGCGCCGGCACCCGACATCGAGACGGCGATCGAGACCGCACTGTCGATCGAAGGCGAGCCCACCACTGCGGTCGAGGTCGTCGCGCCTGTCGAACTGTCCACCGGCGTCGACACCGAAACCGAGGAGGCGATCGAAGCAGCCGGGCCTTCCGAGACAGCGCCGTCGCAGCAAGACGCTGTTTCAGTGGTCGAGCCGAATCCGACGGTCGAGGTGGACGCAACCCGGGTGAGGCGCCGAAAGCGGCGGCGGAAGAAGTCCCGCCGGATGGACCCGGACGCGGTGCCCGTCCCCGTGGAGGTGATGCCACCGGTGCCGTCCCCCGCCCCGGTCGCAGCGCCGGTGGCGCCATGGCTTCGAGGCCGCGACCTCGCCCCGGCTCCTCCGCGCCCGGTCCCGGCC
>JAFNAJ010000078.1 GCA_017860085.1 Acidobacteriota bacterium
GGGGCACATTCCTCAGGAGTTGTGGCCGCCCGAGGCCATAGCCCGTCGGATGGAGGCACGCGAGCGCGAGCTGCGGCGGATGCTCGACGACATGCGCGCTTCAATCGATCACCTCCGCCGCGACCGCGAGGCCCTGATCGGCCAGCTTCGTGACCTCGGCCAGCCAAGGGATTGGCCGGTGCAGATCACCGGGGCCGGCACACCCAGCGCCGGGGCGTCCGAAGATGCTGGGCCCGGGGACCGGCACGGGAGGCCGTCGGCCCGGCAGCGACGCCGTGAACGTCGGCAAGATCGGCGAACCGAGAAGCCCCCCGTGGCGCCCGCCGCCGCGCCGGTATCCCTCACAGGCACTCCGCCCAGCGATGAACCACTGGCCACAGCGAATCGAGCAGCGGCGTCGTCAGGACAGGTATCAGGGGCGCCGGACGAGGCTCGCACGACGCCAGACGCCGCGCCCCGCGAGACACGGGATTCCGCTGGCCTGACGCCCGCCCCGGCGCCGCATCCGCGCACTCCCGAGGAGGAGTTCGACGCGCTCGTCCAGCGGCTGCGGACACCAGCCGCGATCGCCGACACAACCGTCCCGCAGGTCGAGCGTCGCGCGGCCCGTCGTCAGGAGTCAGTCGGGCCGGGCCGGCTGGTCGCGATTGCGGCGACGGCGGCCCTCGTCGTGCTCGGCACGCCCACGGTGGGCCACGTGGAAGGCGAACACGGGCCGACCAGCCTGCCGAGCCGCGCCCGCTTCCTCGACGTGCTCATGGCGCCCGACCTGGACACCCGCCCAAGGGCATCGACGTCCGTCGCCGCGGCGCCGTCCGCGCTCAGGGTCGAGCTGACCACCGTGAGGCCCGCCTGGATCCAGGCGGTGATCGACGATGGCTGGAAGATCGAGGAGGTCGTGGCTGGAGGCGTCACCATCCCCGTCGATGGCCACGTCGCGATCTCGCTGATCCTCAGTGACGCCGGCGCCGTCCGGCTTCGTGTCAATGGCGAAGACCAAGGTCCGGCCGGAGATGACGGCCAGACCGTCGCCCGACAGTTCGAGAGCTCCACGGTGGTCACGACCACCCCGTCCTCGCCCGGCAATACTCCCGAGTAGACATCCCTCCGCACCCCCCGCCCCGCGCGGGCGGCCTTGCTCAACCACGTGACCCGCCGGGCGCATCAAGTCGCGCCCGGCACCTCTCTCGAACGAGGCGCTCTGAGGGCGAAGCGTCAGCCGCCGACCTGCACGGCCAAGCCGAAGTCGCGCAGGACCTGCGCGGCACGGTCGACGTCGGCAGCCGAAGGGACAGGGAGCGTGGTGGGCGCGGTCGCGAAGCCCAGCCGGTCGTACTTCGCCAAGCCCGCGCGGTGGTACGGCAGGAGATCGAGGTCTTGCACGCCCAGCGAGGCCAGCAGCTGGCCCACGCGCTCGACGTTGCCGCCGACATCCGTGAGGCCCGGCACGAGGGGAAACCGGACGCGCACGCGCCGATGTTCGGCGCAGAGCCACCGCAGATTGGCCAGGATGGCGTGGTTCGAGGCACCGGTCACGTGCCGGTGCCAGCGGTCGTCGATCACCTTGACGTCGAAGAGGAACAGGTCGGCCAGTGGTGCGACGCGTGCGAACGTCGCCGGCTCGGCCATGCCGCACGTGTCGACGGCCGTGTGCAGGCCGCGCGCGCGGCAGGTCGTCAGCATCGCCTCGAGAAACGCCGGCTGCATGAGGGGCTCGCCCCCGGAGAACGTCACGCCACCGCCCGACTCGTCGAAGAACACGACGTCGCGCTCGATCTCCTTCAACAGCTCGTCGACCCCGACGACACGCCCCACCAGCTCGCGCGCGCCGGACGGACAGCGCGCCACGCAGGCGCCGCACGCCCGGCAACGTCCGAAGTCCGTGTGGTACCCCTTCTCCTCTTCCTCGATCGCCCCGTGCTCGCACCCGGGCAGGCACGTCCCGCACACGAGACAGCGCTCGTCGTGCACGGCAAGCTGCGGACGGGGCTGCTGGCTCTCGGGGCTGTGACACCACTGACACCGCAGGGGACAGCCTTTGAGGAAGATGGTGGTGCGCAGGCCTGGACCGTCGTGCACGCTCGCCCGCGCCACGCGGAAGATGGTGCCCGTCACAGTGCCCGGTGCTCGGTTCGCGCGATGATCTCGTCCTGCAGCGCCTTCGTCAGGTCGCAGAAGTAGTCGCTGTAGCCCGCGACCCGGACGATGAGATCTCGGTACTTCTCGGGCTCGGCCTGCGCGGCCCGGAGCGTGTCGGCCGTCACCACATTGAACTGCACATGGTGGCCGTCGAGCTTGAAGTAGGCCCGCACGAGGTGCGCCAGCCGGTCGATCCCTTCCTGCCCCTCGAGCACGTCGGGCGCGAACTTCAGGTTCAGCAGGGTCCCGCCTGTCCGCGCGTGGTCCATCTTGGCCGCCGACCGAAGGACGGCGGTTGGTCCGCCCCGGTCGGTCCCCTGCACGGGTGAGATCCCGTCGGATACCGGCTCGCCGGCGCGGCGGCCGTCGGGCGTCGCCCCGGTCATGGCGCCGAAGTAGACGTGGCACGTCGTTGAGAGGTAGTTGACGTGCCACTGCCCGCCCTTCGCATTGGGCCGACCGTCCACGACGCCGAACAACGCACCGCACACGTCACGCAGAATGGCGTCGGCCCGCTCATCGTCATTGCCGTAGCGGGGCGTGCGGTGCCAGAGCATCTGCCGGAGCGTCTCGCGCCCGTCGAAATCGGCGCCCAATGCGCCGACGAGCTCGCCCATGGTCACCGCGCGATCGTCGAACACGTGGTGCTTGATGGCCGAGAGGCTGTCGCTGACCGTACCGACACCGACCGGCATGAGATACGTGGTGTTGTAGCGGGCCCCGCCGGCGTTGTAGTCGCGGCCCCGCGCGATGCAGTCGTCGACGAGGAGCGACAGGAAGGGCGCCGGCATCCGCGTCGCGTAGAGCCGCTCGATGACGTTGCTCGCGCGCATCTTCAGCTCGAGCAGGTGCTGCAGCTGCCGCGTGAACGCGGCAAAGACGGCGTCGAACGACTCGAACGAGCCCGGCTTGCCTGTCCGAATGCCAATCTGCCGCCCCGTGCGGGGATCGCGCCCGTCGTTGAGGGCCAGCTCGAGCACCTTGGGCAGGTTGAAGTAGCCCGTCAGGATGTAGGCCTCGCGGCCGAAGGCCCCGGTCTCGACGCACCCGCTCGTGCCGCCCTCGCGCGCGTCCTCGAGCCGCTTGCCCTGTCGGACGAGCTCCTCGACCACGAGGTCGGCGTTGAAGATCGACGGCTGCCCCCAGCCCTTGCGAACGATCTCGCACGCGCGCTTGAGGAACCGATCGGGGTTCTTCTTGCTCAGCTGGATGTTCGAGGAGGGCTGCAACAGCCGCATCTCGTCGATCACGTCGAGGATCACGTACGTCAGATCGCAGACCGCGTCCTCACCGGTGCGGGTCAGCCCGCCGTTGTTGATGTTGGCAAAGTCGGTGTACGTGCCGCTCTCGCGCGCGGTGACGCCGACCTTCGGCGGCGCCGGCTGGTTGTTGAACTTGATCCACAGGCACTGCAGCAGCTCTCTGGCTTGATCTTCGGCGAGAATGCCGGCCGCGCGGTCGCGCGCATAGAACGGCTGCAGATGTTGATCGAGGTGCCCGGGGTTGAACGAGTCCCAGGTGTTGAGCTCGGTGATCACCCCGAGGTGCACGAACCAGTACGCCTGGATGGCCTCGTGAAACGTCCGCGGCGGGTACGCCGGGACGTGCGCGCAGATCTCGGCGATCCGTTGCAGCTCGGCCTGCCGGTCCCGGTCGGCTTCCTTTGCGGCCAGCGACCGGGCCAGCTCGGCGTGCCGCCGTGCGAAACCGATGATCGCGTCGGCCGCGATGTGCATGGCCCGAAGCTGCTGTCCTTTGTCGTAGGCTTCCGGGTCCGACAGCGGGTCGAGCGCGGCCAGGGCTGCCTCGATGTCGCGCTGCAGGTCCAGGAACCCCTTGCGGTAGATCACGTCCCCAAGCACCGTGTGCCCCGGGGCCCGCTGCTCCATGAACTCGGTGAAGACGCCGGCCTCGTAGGCTGCCTTCCAGTCGTCGCTCATCTCGGCAAAGAGCGCGTCGCGCATCGAACGCCCCTGCCAGAACGGGATGACGCGCTCGGCGTACGCCTGCCGTGTTTCGGGCGAGACGGCGAACGAGATCTTCTCGCGCGAGTCGAGAACGTCGAGATCGGTCGTCGTGTGGCAGCACAGTTCCGGGTACGTCGGGGTTCCCTTGGGTGAGGGCCCGCGCTCGCCCACCACGAGCTCCTCGTCCCCGATGTAGATGGTCTTGTGTTCAAGCAGGTACTTGAACGCCAGGGCCCGGGTGACCGGAACCGAGGCCGCCGGAGCCGTACGGTAGAACTCGGTAAGCAGGTTGGCGCGCTCGGCCGAGAGCCACGGGCGGGTGTCGAGGGTCTCCTTGCGCAGGCGGGCAACTCGAGGCGTCATCGAGGTCTCCGGACACACGAACAACCGCCCGCCTCTCGGCGGGCGTCGGGGCGGGGGCGGCTGCCCTCATTGTAGGACAGCCGCCCGAACTTTTGGGCGGCCGTTCCGTCTCCTGCTGGTGAGGAGCCCTTCGCCGTGACGAAGACCCTGCACGCCTTCAAGTTCCTGTTCACCGGCCCGCTGATCCTGCTGCTGCTGTTCGTCATCAACCTGATGACGTCGCCGGGCCACTGGTGGGTGCAGTGGGCCGCTCTCGGCATCGGCATCGCGTGGGTCATCAGCCTGCTTCGCGTCCTGCGCGCGGTGGTGCTGGCCGGCGGGCTGGCCGCGCTGGGCGTCTACCTGGCGAAACGAAGGTAGTTCGGTTCGGCGGCCGGCGGTCGGCGCTCGGCTACAAGCGATTCGCCGCCATCTCGGCGATGCGCGAGCGCACAACGTCACGCATGCTGAGGTGCGCAAACGACGGCTCGCCCTTGAAGCGCTCGACCACCTGCACCAGCCCATTCGACAGCGAGTCGGTTTCAGCGCGATCGATCTGGTCCGGATCGCCCGTCAAGATCACCCTCGACCCTTCGCCGGCGCGAGTCAGGACCAGCTTCATGTCCTCGCGCGTGAGGTTCTGCCCATCGTCCACGATGATGGCCGCATCGTGGATGGAACGACCGCGCAGGTAGTTGATCGGGGCGATCTCCAGGACGTCGTTCGCGAGGAGCTGATCGACGTTGGGGTGCGTGCCATCCTTCTTGTCCTCGTGGTGCTCGCCGAGCTGGTTCGTCCAGCGCGACGACCCGTGCAACCGGCGCATGATGAAGTCGAGGTTGTCGATGATCGGCTTGGCCCAGGGCGCCATCTTCTCGCCGAGGTCCCCGGGAAGGAACCCGAGCTGCTTGCCCGCCTCCGCGTTGAGCCGGTAGACCTCGATCTTCGACACCCGCCCAGCCCGGTAGAGCTCGTAGGCCGAGAGCAGCGCGATGAGCGTCTTGCCGGTGCCGGCAATGCCGACCAGGCTCACGACCAGCGTCTGCTCGTCGAGGACGAGGTCGCGGGCGCACGCCTGCTCGGGATTGCAGGGCCCGAACCGCTCGCCCACCTTCGTGTTGACGCGTCGCAGGTACCCTGCGCCGTCGTGCAGCTTGTAGATGCCCCACGCCGCCTTGCCGTTGCCCGTCACGTGCAGCTCGCAGCACTGGTTCGGGTGCAGCTCCGACAGGTCGACGAACGCCGCCACCGCGGAGGCCGGCAGGCGCTGCTCGTGGTGCAGCGTCGACAGCAACCCGGCCTCCTCGGGTGGTATCTCGATGCGAACCCGCCCCGAGTAGAACTGCTCGGTCGAGGGCACGGGGCGGTCGCTCCAGTAGTCCTCGGCGGCCACGCCGCGCGCGCGCGCCTTGCACCGCATGGCGGCATCGCGCGTGACGATGACCACGTGCTCCTCAGGATGCGCGTCCTGGTAGGCACTGGCCAGCAGGATGATCGCATCGTCGGCGTAGCCGGGATTGAAGCCGGGCCACGCCCTCGACATCTCGAGCTCACCGCCGTGGAACCGCAGGGTGCCGCCGTTGAGCGGAATGCCCGTCCGCAGGTGCTCGGGCGACGCCTGCTCCTGCAGGTGATCGAGAAACCTGATGGTGGTGCGAGCCGTGTACCCAATGCCGTTCGCAGCCGTGCGGCGCCGATCGAGCTCCTGCAGCACGGGGAACGGGACGAGCACGGTGTTGTCGGTGGTCAGGTTCTGGATGGCATCGGGTGCCGAGACGAGCACGCTCGTGTCGACGACGTACACCTTGCGGGACTGCGGTCCGGAATGGGCCACTCAGCGCCTCCTCCGCCGTCGGAGGGAGGCACGCGGGGTGGCCGCCCGGGTCCCGACGCGCGGCATGGCGTGCATTCTACAGTGAAATCCTCGCCGCGCCCGTGAAAAAACGCCGATCCTCCACGTCACCCCACGCCGGGACGCGGCCCGTGGCGGGCGATGGTCTCCTCGTAGAACGCGAGCGTCTGCCGCGCGATGCTCGTCCAGCTGAACTCGCGCTCGACCCTCGCGCGTGCCTGTCGAGCCATCTTCGCCCTCACGCTGGCGTTGTCGAGCAGGGTGTTGACGGCAGCGGCCAGGTCCCGAGAGAACTGCTCCGGGTGTCGCGGCTCCACTTCGTCGGCACTGGCGGTCTCCGGCGCGACGAGCAGCCCGGTCTCGCCGTGATCGACCACCTCGGGGATTCCACCGACCGCCGAGGCGACGACCGGCGTCTCGCAGGCCATGGCCTCGAGGTTGATGATGCCGAAGGGTTCGTAGACCGACGGGCACACGAAGATCGCCGCGTGGGTGTAGAGGGCGATCACCTTCTCTTTCGGGAGCATCTCCGGGATCCAGATGATCGTGTTCGACGTGCGGGTGCGCGCGCGTTCGACGGCCTCCGTCATCTCGCGGCCGATCTCTGGCGTGTCTGGCGCACCGGCACACAGCACGACTTGCACGCCGTTGTGCAGGTACTCGAGGGCGTTGACGAGGTGGATGATGCCCTTCTGGCGCGTGATGCGCCCCACGAACAGGACGAACGGAACGTCGGACCGGATGCCGAACTCGGCCAGGGCGGCCGGGTTGGGGGTCGGCCGGTACTGATCGAGGTCGATGCCATTGTGGATGACGCGCACGCGGTCGGGTGCGACCCCGTAGAGCAGCTGCACGTCGCGCTTCATCGACCCGGACACCGCCACCACCCCGTCGGCGTTCTGGTAGGCCGTCCGCTCGACGAAGGTCGACGCGTGATACGCCGTACCCAACTGCTCGGCCTTCCACGGACGGTGCGGCTCGAGCGAGTGCGTCGTCAGCACCAGCGGCACCTGTTGGAGGTACTTGACCAGGCATCCGGCCAGGTGGCTGTACCAGGTGTGGCAGTGGACGATGTCGACGTCGGCGAGCGAACCGCTCATGACGAGGTCGCGAAGCAGCGTGGCGAACAGGCGACCGTGCCGCGGGTCCTGGCCCGGGATATCGACCGGGGGCTGCACACCATCCACGTGGAGCGAAGGCTGCCGGATGGCCTGGTCGCCGAAACACAGCACGCGCACGAGGTGGCGCCCGTCGTCGAGCGAGGCCAGCTCGCGGGTGAGGTACTCGACGTGCACGCCAGCACCGCCGTACACGTAGGGGGGATACTCGTTGGTGAGAATGCCAATGCGCATGGCGGGTCGGACCTTGGGGGGCCCTGCGCACAGAAAGTACCACACGGCGGCGTCACGCGCGCGGGGGGCTAGGTGCGAATCCCGAGCAGCGCCCCGACCAGTGCCCCGACGGCTCCAAGCGAGACCGGGGCGCCGATGGCGTGCGTCAGCACCAGCCAGAACACCAACGCGGTGGTGGCGCCGCCGCCAATGGTGACGAGCCAGCCTTCTGCGGCCTTCCGACGCAGGTAGACGGAGACGAACAGCGCCGGCCCCAACAACATCCCGAAGAGCAGGATCAACGCGCCCAGCGCAAGCAGCCAGCCGACGGCCGCCGCTTCGAGGGGGGCGTCGGTCGGAATGGGCGCCGTTGCCTGCCTCCCCTCTCGCACATCACGCACGATCTGAACCAGCAGCAGGCCTGAGAGCGAGCCCGCAACGCTCAAGGGGACGACGCGCGAGCTCTCGTCGAAACCGAGGGTCAGGACGAGGAACACGGCGCTCAGCGCCAGGAGCACCGACGTGAAGGCGACGTTGCCGCTCCGTCGCATCAGCCCACTCTCCTCCGCATCCGTGGCAGGAGTACGGCCAGAACGATCAGCCCGGCGATCAGCACGACCGAGGGGCGCGACCAGAAGTGGATACGTCCCAGCCCGTGCAGCGTCATCGTCAGTTGAAGGTTCTGCTCGAACAAGGGCCCCAGCACGAAGGCGATGACGAAGGCGATCCGCGGCCAACCGAACGTGCTCAGCAGCCAGCCGACCACGCCGAAGCCCAGGGCGACCATGACGTCGGCCGCACGGCCCAGGTGGGCGAACGCGCCCAGCGTGGCCAGCGCGAGAATGGCGGGCGCCAGGCGCGAGATCCGCACGATCGTGAGGCGGGAGAACGGGCGCACGAGCGCGAGGCCGAGGATCGACGTCAGCCAGTTCGACAGGAACAGCGACCAGATCAGGGCGAAGGCGAGCGGCAGTTGCTCGGTCATCAGCTCCGCCCCTGGCCGGATTCCATGAAGGGCCAGCACAGAGAGCAGCATGGCAGTCCCCCCGTTCGCGGGGATGCCGAGCGCCAGCGTCGGAAGCAGGGAGCCCCCATCCTTTGCGTCGTGGGCGGCTTCCGGCGCGATGACCCCGCGTATGTCGCCCTGGCCGAAACGTCCATCCGTCCCCACCGTCCGCGCCGCCGCCCCATACGCCACAAAGGCCGCGACTGTGCCTCCGAGTCCCGGCACCATCCCAATGACGGTACCGATGATGGAACTGCGGAAGAAGATGCCGGGATGACGGAACACGGAAAGAATGCCGTCGCGTGTGCTGCCCGTCAGTTCCTCAGGCCGGACTCGTCCCGACACCGTGGCGCTCGCACTCGCCATGAGCGCGATGACCTCGGCCACGGCGAACAATCCGAGGAACACCGGCACCAAACC
>JAFNAJ010000462.1 GCA_017860085.1 Acidobacteriota bacterium
GCGGCCCCGGCGTACGCATCGACACGTTCGCGCACGGCGAGTGCACCGTCTCGCCCTACTACGACTCGCTCATCGCCAAGGTGATGACCCATGGCCGAGACCGGCAGGAGGCGATCGCGCGCATGCGCCGCACGCTCGAGCTGTCGGTCATCGAGGGCATCCACACATCGATTCCGCTTCACCTGCGCATTCTCGAGGACGCCGACTTCGTCGCCGGACGCCTCAGCACGGCCTTCATGGACCGGTTCCAGGTCAACGGCGAGGCGAAGCCGGGCACGCCGCTCGCCGCTGCCGGATAGTGCGCCGCCGGCAAGCGCCGCTGCTATAATCCCGCCACCTGTTGCGCCTGCCGACGCGCGCGGCACGCTGGTGGTCTGCCCCTTGGAGGAGGCATGGACTCAAACCTGCTGAAGACCAAGTCGATCGAACAACTGGTGGACGATGTCGAGCACGGGGCCAAGCACCTCAAGCGCAGCCTGTCGGCCTTCGACCTCACCCTGCTCGGCATCGGTGCCATCATCGGCACGGGCATCTTCGTGCTCACGGGCACCGCCGCAGCGAACCAGGCCGGACCTGGGATCATGCTCTCGTACGCGCTGGCGGGGCTCGCCTGCGGCTTTGCCGCGCTCTGCTACGCCGAGTTCGCGTCGATGGTGCCCGTTGCCGGCAGCGCGTACACCTACGCCTACGCGTCGCTCGGGGAGATCGTCGCGTGGATGATCGGCTGGGACCTCATCCTCGAGTACGCGGTCGGGTCGATGACCGTGGCGATCGGCTGGTCGGGCTACATGCAGAAGCTGCTGTCGGGCTTCGGGATTCACCTGCCGGCGTGGATGTCCGCGGCCCCGGGCACGCTGCCCGGCGCGGTGATCAACCTCCCGGCGGTGATCATCGTGCTGCTGATCATGATCCTGCTGGTGGTCGGCGTTCGCGAGAGCGCGCGCTTCAACGCCGCGATGGTCGCCGTGAAGGGGGCGGCCATCATCTTCTTCATCATCGCGGGCGCCACGTTCACGAAGCCCGAGAACTGGTCGCCGTTCTCGCCGTACGGCTGGTCGGGCATCATGGCTGCCGCCGCGGTGGTGTTCTTCGCCTACATCGGATTCGACGCCGTGTCCACCACCGCCGAGGAAGCCAAGAACCCGAGCCGCGACCTGCCGATCGGGATCATCGCCTCCCTGATCATCTGCACCGTGCTCTACCTGATCGTGGCCGCGGTGCTGACGGGGATCGTGCCGGTGACCCACTACCGCCAGTTCGCGGAGGGGCTGCCCGGCACGCCCGTCTCGTCGCCGGAGGAAGTGACGAGGTTCGTCAACGCGCCGGTGGCCTACGCGCTGAGCCTGATCGGGCAGGACTGGGCCGCCTACCTGGTGTCGGCCGGCGCCGTCGCGGGCATCACGTCGGTGCTGCTCGTCATGCTGCTCAGCCAGCCGCGCATCTTCTTCGCCATGAGCCGCGACGGCCTGCTGCCGCAGGGCGTCAGCAAGGTGCACCCTCGGTTCGGCACGCCCTACATCACGACGATCATCACCTGCGTGGCTGTGGCCATCGTCGCGGGACTCACGCAGATCCAGGTGGTGGGCGAGATGACCAGCATCGGGACGCTGTTTGCCTTCGTCGTCGTGTGCTCGGCGGTGCTCGTGCTGCGCATCCAGCGACCCGACGCGAAGCGGCCATTCAAGGTGCCCTTTGGTGCGGTGCTCCCGGTGCTCGGCATCGTGTCGTGCCTCTACCTGATGCTCAGCCTGCCGGTGATCACCTGGGTGCGCTTCCTGGTGTGGCTCGACCTGGGGCTGCTGATCTACTGGTTCTACGGCCGGATCCACAGCCCGCTCGTCAATCGGCGTGAGCACGAGGCGCGCACGGTCGGCCAGAGCTTCGCCAACTTCGTGACGGTGTCGGGCGCGCTGCTGTTCTTCAACGGCGTGTTCATGACGATTCTCGGTTTCATGACCGAGTGGGGCATCACCAGCGAGGCCACTGCCAAGTGGCACGAGATTCACGTCACCGCGCAGCAGGCCGACACGGTGGGCCTGGGCGTACTGGCAGCGGGGCTGGCGCTGCTGCTGGTGGGCATCGGGTTGCGGAGGGCCACGGGCGAGCGCGGGTTCCGGCAGGCGGCCTGATCGTGTGCTGGCCCGCCGGGGCCTGGTGAGGTGGCCGAGTTGGGGTCGAATGAATGACGCACCGCCCGAGAGGCGCACTGGCACGTGGCCTCGACCCGGCTGTGCTCGCCGGCCTGCTGCTGTTCTGCCTGCTGACGGGCGGAACCCTCGGCTACATGGCGGTGGAGGGCTGGACGCCGTGGGAAGCCTTCTACATGACCGTGATCTCGCTCACGACCGTGGGGTACCGAGAGGTCCGGCCCCTCTCGCGCCAGGGCGAAGTGTTCACGGCGGCCCTGTTGTTGCTCGGCGTCGGCACGCTCTTCTATACGGTGACGCTGTTCGTGGCCCGGTTCGTCGAGGCGGGGCTGAAGGACAAGTGGGCGCGCCGTCGGCAGTCTCGTATGCTTGACCAACTCGACCAGCACTTCATCGTGTGCGGCTACGGCCGCATCGGCGCCACCATCGTCGAGGAGTTCCGGCACCACAAGGCCCCCTACGTGGTGATCGACCGGAATGGGGAGCGCGTGCAGGAAGTGCTTCTCCAGGGAGGGCTCGCCGTCGAGGCCGACGCCAGTTCGGAGGAAGTCCTGAAGCGCGTCCGCATCGACCGCGCGCGCGGCCTGATCACCGCGGTCAGCACCGACGCGGAAAACGTCTACACGGTGTTGAGCGCTCGACTCCTGCGCCCCGACCTGTTGAT
>JAFNAJ010000463.1 GCA_017860085.1 Acidobacteriota bacterium
GCGCGAGCCCAACGGCGACGTGGACGCGGAGGATGAACGGCAGAACGAGCGCGGGGTCCTTTGCCTGTCCGACGTGCCGAATGACGGCTCGCGATGACGCAGCGGCCCAGATGCCGTCGAGGAACACGACCACGCCCACGGCAAGCGCGTACTGCCCGTACCCCTCCGGGCCGAGCATGCGCGTCAGGAACGCGACCGTGATGAGGCCCGACGGTGCGGCCAACGCCTCGGCGGCCAGTCCCCAACCAGCGCCGGCGAGGAGGTGCCTGCGTCCCGTCACACGGGGTCCTCGGCGCGCGGAACACCGGGCGCGAGCCCCACAGGGCTTCTGGCGGCCTGCTCGAGCCGCTGCTCCTCGTGGTAATCGAAGTCGGTGTTCACCTCCCACAGGTCGTGCGAGGCGCCCTGCATGTTCCAGACAGCCATCATGGCCGTCAGCATCGAGTGGTCCTGGTTGTTGTACTTGTGCATCCCGTTGCGTCCCACCGTGTGCAGGTTGCTGATGGGATCAATCGCCTCACGGATGGCCGCCAGCCGCTGACGATACGTGGCGTCGTACACCGGGTACGCCTTCGGCATCCGAACCACGGTCCCGTCGACGACCTCGGTCGCCTTGATGAGCCCCAGTTGCTCGAGCTCGCGTGACGCGAGGGCGACGAGGTCGGCGTCAGCGCTCTCCCAGAGGTCGTCGCCCGCAAAACAGAAGTACTCCGCGCCCAGGCACGTCGTGTGCGGCGCGGGCACCATCGCGGCGCTCCAGTTCTTGAAGTTCTGGATCCGCCCCACGCGCACGTCGGGGCTGTGCACGTAGATCCAGTTGTCGCGGAACACCTCGTCCCGCTCCACGACCAGCGCCACGACAATGAAGTCGCGGTAGCGGAGGCCGGCGGCAGCCGAAAGCGCCTCGCTCGGCATCGCCGGATCGAGTGCGCTCACCAAGGCGCCAATCGGCGCAGACGAGATGACGTGGTCGGCCACGAAGCGCTCGTTCCCCGACGGCGACTCCACTCGAACGGCACGGACGCGGCCGTTGCTGTGCTCGACTGCGCTCACGCGGTGGCGGAGCAAGACGCGGCCGCCCGCCTCCTCCACCCGGTCGCGGCACGCTTCCCACATCTGGCCGGGGCCCAGGCGCGGGTAGTGGAACTGCTCAATCAGGCTCTTGATCGTCTGGCGTCGGTTCAAGCTCGCGGCGGTCAGGACGGCTCGCAGCAGCGACAGCCCCTGGATGCGTTGCGCGGCCCATTCGGCGCGGATCTCGGTGCAGGGGATCCCCCACACCTTCTCGGTGTAGCTTTTGAAGAAGATCTCGTAGAGTCGCTGGCCGAAGCGGTTCGTCACCCACTCCTCGAACGTGTCCTCAGCCGGATGCGGACGGAAGTGCCACTTCAGGTAGCTGGCGACGATGCGGACCGCCTCGACTGGGCCCAATCTTGCAAGGACATTGGCCGGCTTGATGGGGTAGTCGAAGAAGCGCCCGTCGTAGTAGATGCGCGACAGCCTCGGCACCGAGATGAGCTCGTGACCCAGGAGTTCGTGCCAGAACGCCTCGACGGCCGCGATCTTCGTGAAGAAGCGATGCCCACCGATGTCGAAGCGAAAGCCGCGGTGGACCACCGTGCGCGAGATGCCGCCCACGCAGTCGTCGGCCTCGAGCACCGTCACGTCGTGGCCGTCCCTGGCCAGCAGGTAGGCGGCAGTCAGTCCGGCCGGACCGGCACCGACGACGACAACCCGATCGTGCGGGCGAAGCGGTGCAACGGCTCTTGCGGTCATCAGGAACACACGTGGGTCGTGGGGCGAATAGGCGATTCTAGTCGGGCCAGACCGGATATTCTAGCGTGGCAGTATCCGCCCAGGGGCGGACAAATGTCTGCGCAGCACCGGCTTCAATGACTCGGGCCCCCGGAAGTCTCTCGGTCATCGTCCCTTTCCACCGAGACGTAAGCCAACTCCGTGCCTGCCTCGAGGCGCTGGCGACGTCGGCGCGCGGGCTGCGGAATGTCGCGGCGGAACTTCTCGTGGCCGCCGATGGCGCCCCCGACGACCCCGCGGACGTGGCACGGGCCTTCGGCGCGCGCGTCGTCGTCGTCCCGGGGCCCAGCGGCCCCGCCACGGCCAGGAATCGGGCGGCGGCAGAGGCCACCGGAGAGGTGCTCGTCTTCGTCGACAGCGATGTCGTCGTGCACGCCGATGCGCTGACGCGCATCGTCTCGCTGCTCCACGAGCGTCGCGAGGTGACCGCGGTGTTCGGCGCCTATGACGAGCGGCCCGCCGCGCAGGGCCTCGTGTCGCAGGCCAAGAACCTGGCGCACACGTTCGTGCATCAAGGTTCAGCGGGCAACGCGGTGACGTTCTGGGCTGGACTGGGCGCCGTGCGCGCCGAGGCGTTTTGGCAGGTCGGCGGATTCGACGAGCGGTTCCGACGACCGTCGATCGAGGATATCGACCTCGGGTATCGGCTCACAGGCGCCGGCCACCGCATCGTGATCGATCCCTCGATTCGTGGCACGCACCTGAAGGACTGGACCACGCGCAGCGCCCTCGCGTCGGATCTCCGCGATCGCGGCGTCCCATGGACGCAGCTCATCCCGCGCTACGGCGGGCTGCAGACCACGCTCAATCTCGCCCATCGCTACCGCCTGTGCGTCGTCCTGGCGTATGTGGTCGCCGTCGGCGCCTGCGCCGCGCTGGCGTGGCCCGGCACGTGGCCCGTTCCCGTGGTGAGCCTGCTCGCCATGCTGGGGCTCGATAGTGACTACTTCCTGTTCATGGCGAGATGTCGGGGATGGTGGTTCGCCGC
>JAFNAJ010000464.1 GCA_017860085.1 Acidobacteriota bacterium
GCCCGCCGGGTGACACCGGCCGACGACCGCCCCTTGCTCCAGCAAGTGTCTCGAGCCGCGCTCTGGAACGCGCTGCTGCTGCCGTTGCTTTCGGTCCTCAACCTGGCGTTTGCGGTCGTGATTCGACGCCGGTTCGGCCTGTTCTCAGGGGTGTACGACGTCCTGCTCGGGCTGCTGAGCGCACTGCTCCTGTACTCCGGGGTCGGCATTCCCTCGGCCCTGTCGAAGTTCCTGCCTGAGGTGGCGGCATTGTCAGGGGCCCAGGCAGTGGGACGCTTTCTCCGCCAGGCCGCGATCATCCGCCTTGGATGCCTGGCGCTCCTGCTGGTTCCGCTGAACCTGCTGGCCGAGCCGGTGTCCAGCAAGCTCGGGCTTGGGCCCGATGGACCGATCTACATCGCGCTGATGTCGGGGTTGACAGTCGCGCGGGCGGTGCTGCAGTTCATGATCCAGGCGCTCAACGCCTTCTTCGCCCAACTGTGGTCGAACCTCTTCGCCCTCGCGCAGGCCGCGCTCGACATCGCGCTGGTTGGCCTCGCGCTGTTCGTCGGCTTCGAGATGGCGGGCGTCCTCGGCGGGCTGCTGGCCAGCGCGACGCTGGTCGCGGCCGCGAGCGTGTCCTACACGCGCCGGCTCTTGAGCCGGTCTGGCGAAGGCGCGGCCGATGCTCGGGGCCGCGAGCCGGCCACGGGCGGGGCGTGGTTCGAGGGCGAGACCGACCGCGTCATCCGCTTCAGCGCGTTCTCCTACCTGTTCGGGTTCCTGGGCTTCTTTACCGACATGGGCTTCGCGGCACCGGTGTTGGCGCTGACGCTCGCGCCGGCGCAGGTGGCGTTGTTCGCCACGGCGTTCAAGCTGACCTTCATGACGGTCGTGCTGGTCGTCTCGGGATTCCGTGGACTGTATCAGCCCGTGTTCGCGAGACTGAGAATCCGCAACGACCCGCGTCAGCTGCAACAGGCCTTCGCGGCGGTCTCCAAGGCGCAACTGGTGCTGCTCGTGCCGGCCGGGATGGGGCTGATGGTCATGTCGGGCGACTACATCCCGCTGCTGTTTGGCGCCGAGTTCCTGCCGGCGGTCCCGATTTCCTGGGTACTCGTCGGGCTCATGTACGCCGAGACAGCCTTCAACCTGCCCAACATCATCCTGTCGGTCGACGAGCGATACCGTGCCCTGTTCTGGACGCAGGCCATTGCCCTCGTTGCCGCACCGCTGTTCGTGGTCGCCGCGGGTACACTCGGCCTGGTTGGTGCTGCCTGTATCCTCGGAGGCACCCGACTCTCGACGGCGCTGGCGGGATATGCCTTTGCCCGACGAGCCTACGGTGTCCGTTTCCCATGGGCCTTCGCGGCCAAGGTTGGCAGCGTCGGTCTGGTGATGGCGGCCGCGATTGGCGTCGCGAGGCTGTTCTGGCCCACGAGCCTGACCGAGGCGCTGGTCCTTACGGCAGCCGGCGTCGTGGTCTATGTGGTCGGGTTGCGCCTGGCCCGGGTGCTTGGGCCGGAAGAAATCGATCTGATCAGCCGCAGCCAGGTACCGGGACACGCGTGGGTCGTGGCGTGGCTCGCCCCTTCGGCCGAAGGGGGCCGCACGTCTGCGGGGCTGCCGACGTGAGAATCACGATGTTCATGCCGGGGCTGACGCCCAGCGGGCTGGGCTGGGTCGTGCATCGTGACTTCGCAGCCGCTGTCGAGGACCTGGGGCACTCCTTCGAGATGCTGACCACCACGTCCGGACCAGGGTTGCCGCACGCGGCCGAGGGGATCCGTGTGCTTCCGATGTCGACAGCGTGGCAGAAGCTCGCAGGACCCGCAGCCCCGTTGCTTCGGACGCGCCAGATATTGCCGGCTGCGGCAGCGCTCGCCAAGCACCTGCGCCAGGCCGGGTCGTCGATCGACCTGCTCCACATCGAGGTGGCATATCCCCATGGCGCAGCGGCCACGCTGGCCGCATGGGCCAGCCGGTGGCGCGGTCCGGTGGTGGTAACGCCCATGGGCGAGGACACCCTGGTCCTCGACGACGACCACTACGGGTTCCGTCGGCATCCGGTACCGAATGCCTTGGTGAAGTGGACGCTCCGAAGGGCTGCGTGCGTTCGGTGCATCTCGCCGATGCTCGAGCGTTGGATTGCCGAGCTGGCGCCCGCGACGCCACGACGCGTGGTGCCGCTCAACGTGTCTGCCGACACCGCGAGGGCAGTCGAGGACACCAGCGCCCACCGCGCCGAGCGTCGGCTCCAGGCGCGGCGTGCGCTCGACGCCGAGTTTGGGACCGCAGGCCGACCCCTGATCCTCTCGTTCGGGCGCTTGCACCCCTTCAAGGGAATCGAGACGTTGGTGCGAGCCATGCCTGGGGTCGTCGACGCCACCCTTCTCATCGTTGGACCGTCGCTCGTGGTGCCTCCCAGGGGCGACTCGGCGACGCACCTGCTTGCCGTGGCCGAGGGACTGGGCGTCAAAGATCGCGTGCGTTGGGTGGGTTCGGTGCCTCCAGAGCGGGCACTCGAGATCCTCGCAGGCGCCGACGTCGTTGCAGTACCGTCGCGGCTCGAGTCGCTCAACAAGGTGTGCGTCGAAGCCGCGTCGGTCGGCACGCCGTTTGTCGTGACCCGCACCACCGGCATCTCGGCGTGGGTGCCCGACCAGGGTGTTGGGATCGTCGTCCCGCCCGAGGATCCTGGCGCGCTCGCCGAGGCGCTCGCGCGTGTGGTGACCAGGCAATGGCAGCCGGATGCCCACCGGGGTGCCGCCTTCGTCAGGCAGTTCTCGCCGCGCGTGGTTGCGGCGCAGGTGGTCGGAGTGGCGCTCGCCTACGCCGATCTGGCGGTGGTGTCGCCCATTTGCGCGGTGATGGCCGTCATGGGACTGCCGATGCTGGTCACGACCCGACGCCTCGAACGTGGAGGCGGAGACGACGTGACCGGTCGAGCCGCCACGGCCTTCGGTGGCCTCGCCGTGTCCTGCTGGAGCCTGTGGTTCGCGGGCGTGACACTCGGCCTCCACCGGTGGA